>NZ_JVPL01000309.1:0-73017 GCF_001054655.1 Bacillus sp. 220_BSPC | reverse complement strand
ATGTATTTTCTGCAGATATTAAATCAGTTAAATTAATGTGATTTAGATTGAAGCAGAAAAAAAGGACAAAGAAAACAACCTGTAAATTCTTTTATAGGTTTGAAACGAAATTTTTAAAGAAAGAAGATGAGCATATGCCTGAAAATGATACAAAACAAATTACGGATATTCCATTCTCGGTCCTGGATCTCTCTCCAATTACAGATGGAAGTACGCCGGCTGATTCTTTTCGCAATACTTTGGAGCTGGCCCGGCTCGCTGAAAAGCTGGGGTATAACCGATATTGGCTCGCTGAGCATCATAATATGCCATTTATCGCTAGCTCTGCAACATCGGTAGTCATTTCCCATGTTGCAGCAGGTACATCAAAAATCCGGGTAGGTTCAGGCGGCATTATGTTGCCGAATCATGCACCTCTTGTTATTGCTGAGCAATTTGGTACTCTGGAATCATTATATCCAGGACGAATTGATCTTGGCTTGGGCCGTGCACCAGGCACTGATCAGCTTACTGCACGTGCATTAAGACGTGACTTGAGAAGTTCAGGAGAAGATTTCCCTGAGCAGCTGGCTGAGCTCCGGAATTACTTTGACCCTTCCCTGGCACAAGGATATAGTCATGTTAAAGCAATTCCGGGTGAGGGATTAAACATACCTATTTGGCTGTTAGGCTCGAGCGGATACAGTGCCCAGCTGGCAGGAGAGCTTGGACTGCCGTTTGCATTTGCGAGCCATTTCTCGCCGCATAACACACTGCCGGCTATCCAGCTGTACCGCCGTTCGTTTAAGCCTTCTAAAGTATTGGACAAGCCTCATGCAATGGTAGGGCTAAACATCATTGCGGCCGATACAGATCAAGAAGCGGAGCGGCTCGCTACAACATTGCAGCAGCAGTTCTTGAATTTGATGCGGGGGAAGGAAGTCCCATTGCAGCCGCCAGTGGATAATATTAATGATATAGCGAGCGACTATGAAATAGCTGCCCTTGAGAATCAATTAGGAACTTCGATTGTCGGCAGTCCTCAAATCGTAAAAGAAAAGCTGGAAAAGGTTCTGGATGAAAGTCAAGCCGATGAAATTATGGCAATCGCCCAGGTTTACGATCATAAGGCCCGCCTCCATTCCTATGAAATATTGGCAGAAATTACTCAGCTAAAATAGGTCAAAACTTGCCTCACCATGGAAGAAACGTTGTTGCAATTAGTGGACAAGTTAGCGGACCAGGACCTGGATTATCTCCATATTTCTGTCGGCGGCTTTTGGAACGGATCAATCTGTGATGATAACAATCAGACATCCATAATCGTGTTCCTGTGATGGGTGTTGGGATGCTGCGGACACCCGATGAAGTGATGAAAGCATTTGAAACAGGTGTACCTTTATTCGCTTTAGGGAGGGAATTGATTTTTTCATTTCTTCCCTCTTCTATTTCTTTAAAACCACGTTTAAACATACAATAAAATGTATTTAATATTAAGTGATAAATAATAATATAATAACTCAAGAAAAATAAGATAAATTATAGTAATTAATAATTAACGAAGGTAGTCTCTAACTTGAAATATATATATAGTGAACTTTTTTGCAACAAATAGGGTTCATATTTATTCTATATTTCAATCTACATTAAACAACATAAACCGACATCATTAAACACAATATATTTAGCCTTCCTAGTTTACATAATACTGACTAGAGGAAGTATGTTAAACAAACATTGGGGTGACTTTACAAGTGCAATGGTTGTCTAAAAAAAGAGGCTTCTTCAATAATGGAGGTTGTTCAGCTTGTAGTATAAGGTCCTTCTAGGGACTAAATCTGCAAGCATTATTGTGTAAATCAAAAATAACAGATTCCTGATAAAAGTAGCATAAATCATAATGATTAATGTTATAATAGTAATAACAATTATAACTTTATTTTGTAGGAGGAATGAATAATGGCCATTAGGAAATTAACTAAAGTTGGAAATAGCTTGGGTATTACGTTTCCAGTTGAAATGTTGAAAACGGCAAATTTAGCTTTTGGAGACGAATTAGAGGTTGAGTTCAAGGGTGAAGAAATCATATTAAGGAAAAATAAAAATGTGAAATTACCTAAAGGTGTAGATGCAGAATTTATGGAAATGTTATCAGATGTTATTAAAGAACATGACGAAGCATTCAAGGGATTGGTGGATAGATAATATGACGTTGGATATTATCTATCTTTCCGCTAATCAAATTATTGCTATCAATGCTATTCAAATAAAAGTTTATTCTCCTACTGAACAAATCGGAGTGAAAGATCCCGGTCTCCTTGATTCTGCAGTGAACAGACCTAGACAAACTGTTTTCGAGAATGATGCTTACCCATCTATTCATGAAAAGGCTGCAGCATTATTCGAATCCATTTCAAAAAATCATGCGTTCCACAACGCAAACAAGAGGACAGCACTCGCTTCCCTTATTATGTTTCTGAAGATCAATCATTATCAATGGATAATGGGAATAGAAGAAGAACAGGATTTTGTTGTAGATGTCGTCAACCATAAGTATGATTTTAAAGCTATCGCAAGAATCATCCAAGGGAACATAAAGGCTTTATAAAAGGGTTCGAGATTCATGGAGCATTTTAGCCAATTGGTCTTTACTTGAGATTGGTTTTATATCATTGGAAAAAAAAGATGATGATAAGCAGCAAATTCATGCTTGGCTTTGGAATACAATAAGTGATTATTCTAAAAAAAGGGGGAGGGGAGTTTGTAAGACTTTCATGCACACATTTTAGTTAAGTCCTTACAATGATTTTTGAGTGGATGTGTTCGTCTTGGACGTAAGAATACAGGAGAAGGAGTTGAAGTTATGAATTAGATGCCGGCAAAATATTATGGTAAGTGTGGAGTGATGATATCATTTTGTAATTACATGTTAGTTAAAGGGGGAGATTACGTGGAAGCTCGGTTTTGTTTGTCTTGTGGGCAGCGTTTGGAAGTCCGCAGCATGGGAGGGGAGAATCGAAAGGCTTGTCCTAGCTGCAGTTTTGTCTTTTGGGGAAATTATAGTATTGGTGTTGGTGCACTCATAATGAAGGACAAGAAAATCTTGCTTGTTCGTCGATGCCAGGAACCTGGAAAAGGTTTATGGACTAATCCGGGCGGTTACATTGAACAATATGAACCGATTGAGAAAAGCATTGTCCGGGAAGTATACGAGGAAACAGGGATTAAATCAAGAGTGAAGGGCATTGTCGCAATTGGGGATCTTCCGCGTAATGTACATAATGTTTACCTTGTTTTTTTGATGGACTATATAGAAGGACATCCTCAAGCTGATAAAGTGGAGGTCGATGATGCTGGATTTTTCAGTCAAAACGATATGGAATTAATGGATGTGGCCGATTTAACTCGTAGGCTTGCCTGTATAGCATTTGAGCAACCATCATATGGCTTAATCTCCGATACGAAACCAATGCTTTCTTTACCTAATTACGGGCTGTATCATGTACAGCGCTTATAATAGATAAGGGAGTACTGTTAATAGCGTTACCCTCATTTACTTTAGTTTATTTTAGCCTTTTTTATCAACCTATAGGGAATCAAGTAAAAACTTTGCATGTTTGTCCTCTGCAACAAAACAGACGAAAATTCCACTGTTATGAAAAAATGACCGTTTTTGATATATTGGTCGTTTTCTATCATTGGGTAAAGGCCTTATACATAATACACTAGTATGTAGTGTTTTTTGTAGTTGATGTTTCCTTATTATTACATCAGGAAGATAATTTAATAACTGAATACTTCACTGTCATGTTTGTGTTGGAAGGGGTTATGGACTATAAGGGGCGGGATTCTAGATGGTATGGCGCTTTGGAAAAAACTATCTTAAAAATTAGTTTATTTTTCTGTCTATAAAGTGAAAGGACCTTTTTTTATTTGTTATCATTTATAGGAGTTGCTAGATTTGCTGAATAATACAAGATTCATAACCCGGTATCAGCAGTATTGATTTGAGGACAATTGATTTTTTTCGATCATCCCAGTGCAATATACTAATGTCGCTATAATGAAAGACTGTAAAATCAAAAGTAAAGAAGAAAAATCATCTTGGTTGCTTAACAGAAGCTTTTTAAGTTGATACGCAATATGAATTAGAATTATTCCATGAGGCTAAATCCCTCAAGATTTTATTCTTAGTTATCCATTACAAGGGCTTAAGTTTATGTCTCTTCATTTATTGAACATAATTTAGACTGTAACATAAACCCCCTGACATCACTAAAGGAAACCTTTGATACTAAATAAGACTACAAATAGTATTAATATTTTATAAAAACTTCAAAATGTCCAGTTGCAAGATAAATATAGGTCTGTACTAAAAAAACAGAGGTTTGGAAATGTAAGAATCAAAACCTATAAATGTTCGATAAAGAGTAACATTATTTAAAGCCAGACAGTATCATCAGTTAACATTAACCTTAATTCTTCTCTTCTATTTATATTCGAGTTTTGGTCACTTACTTCAAATAATAAGATATCTCTTTTTCATATTTTTTTAGACGATCATAAAAAGATTGACGAGAAATCCCTAACATTTTTATAGCTTTGGATCGATTGTTATTCGAGCGTTTAAGGGCTTTTACAATTAAAGCGACCTCTAATTTACTCATGTTTTCCATGAAATCCAAGGAATCAGAATCGGAGAGTGTAAATGAAGATGCTTCAATTTCTTTACTTCTCCGTTGTGGAATGTCTTCTTCTTGGGCCATATATCCTTCAATACAACTTTTCGGTAAATCAGAGATTTGAATTTCATCATTTTCCGCTAAAACAAACCCATGCTCCAAAACATTTATTAATTCCCGGACATTACCTAGGAGTGAGTGGTTTAATAACAAATGGTGAGCTTCTTGGCTCAACCTTTTTTGTTTATTATATTTATACGAAAACTCCTTTAAATAATGCAGAATGAGAACATCTATATCCATTTTCCTTTCGCGTAGTGGAGGAATAGTGAAAGTTAATCCATTAATTCGGTAATATAAATCCTCGCGGAATGTATTATTAATAATCATCGATTCCAAATCCTGATTGGTTGCCGCAATCACCCGTACATCCAGTGGAATTGCTTCACTTCCCCCAACTCTGACTAGCTCTTTTTGTTGCAGTACCCGCAACATCTTAGCCTGAAGGTGATAACTCATATCGCCGATTTCATCGAGAAAAATTGTGCCTTTATTGGCTAACTCAAATTTCCCCTTCTTCCCGTTTTTTTTGGCTCCTGTAAATGCTCCCTCTTCATAACCAAAAAGTTCACTTTCCAGTAATGCCTCGGGAATGGCCGCACAGTTAATAGGTATATAAGGTTTTCCCATCCGATTAGACAATTGATGGATATTTTTAGCGATAACTTCCTTTCCGACACCGCTTTCTCCACGGATTAAGATAGAGATATCTGTTGGGGCCAGCTTTTTTATTTTGGAAAGTTCATGGATAAGTGTACTGTCTTTTGAAATAACAAAATCTTTCATTTCTAAAGGTAACATTTGGATGAGATGTAGTTCATTTTCGAGATAATTAATATACTTATTAATCGTAAAGTGATCAAACGATTCCTTTAACTTCTCTATCTCGCTACCATCTTTATGTGTGGAAATAGCACCGACCAAATCCCCATTCAATGTTAACGGTGAGGCATGGACAATGAAATTTTTATTAAGTACAAAGCTATGCTTATGAAATTGAGGGATACCAGTATGCAGAGCATCAAGAATGACTGAATTCGGAAGCAATTCCTTTGCATTCTTACCAATCCATTCTTCTCGATCAATGTTCATATTCCTTTCGGCGGACAGGTTAATAAAGATGAAATTTCCATCCTTATCCACGATTTTCACACAGTCATGTATAGCATCAAAAATACTCGACAAAAAAGTTTGATCTTCTTCAAATGCAAAAAGGAAGGACAATATTTATTCACCTCTTCATAAATATTTATTTTACTTTAAATTGTATTCAGAAAATTGTCAATATTTAAGACAATTGTCAATATTATAGACTATACATGTAGTTCAAGTGTCTATTGAATGGATACATTTATGGGCAGAATTGCCCTGAATATGTTGGCACAGTACTTGCATTATATATAGGTGTATCGTGTAGTCGACAGATTACAATATTTAGAATTTTATATACGGAAGAAAAGGGGGGTAGTGGAAAAAGTGAATCAGGTTAAAAGGGTGGATCCATTATATGAACAAATATACCAAAATTTAGAAGAGTCAATTTTGGAAGGAAAGATTTGCTCAGGTGAACGATTAATTGATACAAAAATAGCATCTAAACTAGGGGTAAGTAGAAGTCCTGTAAGAGAGGCTTTTAGAAAGTTAGAACAATACGGATTACTCATTAATAACGATGGAGTTGTAACCGTTTTCACTCCGTCGCTTCAAGATGCAATAGACCTATATCAGGTACGAGTAGGTTTAGAGTCTGTTGCTGTGTATTGGGCTACCCAGTACATAACACCAGGAGGATTAGAGCAATTAAAACAATATTTATACAAAACAGAGCAAGCAATTAAACAAAATAATATGGAAGATATTATTGAATTGAATACCCAGTTTCATGAATCAATTGTTGCCTATAGTGCAAACAGTCGATTAAAAACCATAATGAATAACATTCACTCATTAAGTCGTATTTGTAGGGACACCATTATAAAACAATATAACCGCAGTGATAGCTTTCTATCTGAACACTATGAAATTTATAGAGCGATGAACAACAAGGATCCTGAATTGGCTGCGAAGAGAATGGAACAGCATATCAATAATGATTTGAACCATTTTAAAGAATCTTATCTATTTAAAGATAAGAAAAAATCTTTAATTATAGAATCTGGGAAAAAATGAAGAGTCCATCACTTGATTGTGAAATTGTTAATGGGGGATTCATTTGTTAGGACAAAGTTTCAACTTCATTTAAACAAGTATTTCCGCATTCTATGTTCTTAAAGTGGAATATCCCCCCATGTAAAGTAAGAGGAATCAAAATGCATGGTTCTAGAAAACCCATGAATCGTGTAGCTTTGCTAGGGTAATGTCGAGAGTCTATATCAAATAGAGGAGGATTTAACAAATGACTACAACAACTAAAACACTATACGAACTCCCTTTTACAGGCGTAAAGGAATATAAAATGTTCATCAATAACCAATGGGTTGAAAGCGCTTCTGGAGAAACGTTTGATTCTGTCAATCCATTTACTGGAGAGGTCTGGGCGAAAGCACCTAAGGGTGAAAAGGAAGATATCGACCTTGCAGTGAAGGCAGCAAAAGCAGCTTTTGAAACAGGGGAATGGTCAAAAGTTAATGGAGCAGGGCGTGCCGCCCTACTTCGTAAGCTTGGAGATTTAATTGGAGAAAATGCAGAAATCCTGGCCATAAGTGAAGTGGTGGACAATGGAAAATTGATCCGTGAAATGCTTGGACAAACCAAATCTTTATCAGGCTGGTGCTACTACTTTGCTGGACTGGCAGACAAGATACATGGCGAGAGCATTCCTGTTGACATACCTAATATGATTAATTACACAGTACGTGAGCCACTTGGTGTTGTTGGGGCCATTATTCCTTGGAACTCGCCTTTATTGTTAACACTCTTTAAACTTGGCCCGGCGTTGGCTGCGGGAAATACGATGGTAATAAAGCCGTCGGAAGTTACGCCTGCTTCGTTATTAGAATTGGCGAAATTAATCGAAGAGGCGGGTTTCCCACCTGGTGTCGTTAATATTGTAACAGGTTTTGGCCATACAGCAGGAGATGCACTGGCAAAACATCCGGATGTCCGTAAAATTGCGTTTACCGGGTCATCAGCAACTGGAAAGTTAATTGTCAAAAACTCTGCGGAGCACTTTGCTCGGGTTTCTCTCGAATTAGGTGGCAAATCCCCTAACATTATTTTCGAAGATGCAAACCTCCCTAATGCTGTAAATGGTGTTTTAGCAGGAATCTTTGCTGCTTCAGGTCAAACATGTATGGCTGGGTCCCGAGTTCTCGTTCAGGATTCCATTTATGATGAGTTTGTTAAACGATTGGTTGAGAGAACCAGCCAAATACGCTTAGGAAACCCTCTGGATATGGAAACAGAGATGGGAACCGTTGCATTTGAGGGACAACATCAAAAAGTACTTAAGTACATTGAAATCGGAAAACAGGAAGGTGCTACCGTTTTATACGGTGGAAAACGTCCAACAACACCAGAATTGAAGAATGGATTCTTTGTCGAACCAACCATTTTTGGAGATGTTCGCAATGACATGCGTATTGCTCAGGAAGAAATTTTTGGCCCAGTTGTCTGCATTATTCGCTTCAAAGATGAAGCCGATGCGCTTGAGATTGCAAATGATACGGAATTTGGGTTAGCCGCTGCAGTTTGGACGATAGATGTTCAGAGAGCCCATCGCCTCGCATCCAAAATCAATGCCGGCACGGTTTGGATTAACAATTATCGAAAGGTATCTTACGCTTCTCCATTTGGAGGTTTCAAGGCCAGTGGGATTGGACGGGAAAATGGAATGCAAGCTGTACATGAATATACACAGATTAAGAGTATCTGGATAGATATGGGTAATGTCATTACAGATCCTTTTAAGATTCTCTAATAATAGATAGGGAGGGAAAAACATGAGTCGATTTGACGTATTTCGAGAAGCTGGAAATCCAATGTTTAATGACAATCAATTAAAGTTAGGAATATTTGGTCCAAACGTAAATAACTCTTGTGCCATGACTTTAGCGGAAACTACGTTTAAACCAAACTTTGAAACAAACGTTAAAATTGCCCAAATGATGGACAAGGCCGGATATGAGTGCATTGTGCCTGTTGCCCGCTGGCGAGGATTTGGTGGGCCAAGCAATTTCAATGGTGAATGCATGGAAACGTATACATGGGCGTCTGCCATTGCAGCAGTAACAGAAAAAATTTACCTCTTTTGTACATCACATTTACCGACCATCCATCCGATTGTCGCATCAAAAATGATTTCGACCATTGATCAAATTTCGAAAGGGAGAATTGGTCTTAATACCGTAATGGGCTGGTTTCCGAAAGAGCTTGAAATGTTCGGCGGCAAAAAAATGCAACATGACAAAGGGTACCAATATGCAACGGAATGGATGGAAGTGGTCTTAAAAATGTGGTCTCAACAGTTTTTTGACCATAAAGGCGAATTCTTTGAGATTAAAGATGGTTGGCAAGAGCCAAAGCCGGTCCAGAGTCCCCGACCTGTACTTATTAACGCTGGCTCCTCCAAACCCGGAATGAATTTTGCTGCAAAATATACAGATTTCCATTTCTCCTTCCTTGAATCGATGGAACAGGCAGGAGAATGGACGAATCATATAAAAAAGCTGGCCTGGGATGAATACCACAGGGAAATTAATACGTTCACAACAAGCTTTGTCGTATGCCGTCCAACTGAGAAGGAAGCTTGGGATTATTATAATTACTATGTAAGGGAAAAAGGAGATGACGAGGTCACGGATATTATTTGTCAGCTATTTAATATCGATACGGCCTCCCAATCCGCCGATTTTAATAAGAAATTCAGGGATAACTTTATCGCAGGTTGGGGAGGCTGGGCACTTGTAGGAACCCCAGAACAGGTAGCCGACAAGTTAATAAAAATAGCAAAGGCAGGGGTGTCTGGAACACTTCTTTCATTCGTAGATTATCTTGTTGAAATGCCATACTTTAATGAAAATGTTATGCCGTTACTAGAACAGGCAGGGGTACGAATTCCGGTAAAAAAGGAAAAATCATCAAAAGAATATATCTTTACCGGTGAAATGAATCATTCAGCAGGTGTACGCGACGTGGCAAAAGAAGTTGCTGTTTCACTTGCTTCCAGCAAATAGAATTGAGGTTGTATGAGATAGATCAGTATCTTCTTTATGATTATGTAAGAGAAAAGAAGATGATGGAATTACAGATATTTGTAGACTATAAACTATCAATATTGCCTCCCAATCCAAACTATTTAATAAGTATTTAATGAGAAACGGCCCAAAGAAATATAGGCTAAGCATATAAGGATAAAGGGAAAAAGGGAACAGCTATTTCGCTGTTCCTACCAATTGAATGGAGGTTATGAGAAATGGATCAGTGGGTTCTTTATGGGAAATCAGGTAATCCATCTTATGAGATTACAAAAGCATGGTTGAAAAACAATGGAATTCCGGTTGAGAATAACAGTATTTTTCAATTAACAAGAGAAGAAATAGGAAGGCTGGCCGCTCTTGTCCCAGGAGGAGCGAAGAACCTGGCGTACCCAGATGTTTTTTCCTTCTCGTTGATTAATCCTCAGAAAAAAACGGAAAAAGGCCACATTGAAAAGATTCAAAGCGGTGACTTATCAGAGGAAGAAATTATTGATATTCTTTCCGATTATCCATCACTTGTCATAACCCCGATTGTTACGGACTATAAAACATTATTAGTAGGTTATGATTTAGAGACAATGGTTTCTACTTTCCGTTTTGTGAAGGTAAAAGATGTAACAATGGCATAATGCCAGACACCAGAAATAACAGAGTAATCATATAAAATCGTGAAAAGAAATTGGAGGGTGGATAAAATGAGTAGATTCGATGTATTTAGAGAAGCAGGAAATCCCATGTTTAACGACAATCAATTAAAGTTAGGGATATTTGGTCCAAACGTAAATAACTCTTGTGCCATGACTCTAGCAGAAACATCATTTAAGCCAAACTTTGAAACAAACGTAAAAATTGCCAAGATGATGGAAGAAGCCGGATACGAGTGTATCGTGCCTGTTGCCCGCTGGCGTGGGTTCGGTGGATCCAGCAACTTCAATGGTGAATGTATGGAAACATATACATGGGCAGCGGCAATGGCGGCGGTTACGGAAAAAATTTACCTTTTTTGTACGTCACATGTACCTACGATGCATCCAATTGTGGCATCAAAGATGCTGTCTACCATTGATGACATTTCAAAGGGAAGAATTGGTCTGAATACTGTAACAGGATGGTTCCCTAAAGAAATGGATATGTTCAATGGTAAGAAGATGGAACATGATAAAGGGTATCAATATGCAACAGAATGGATGGAAGTGGTCCTAAAAATGTGGTCCGAACAGTTTTTTGACCATAAGGGCGAATTCTTTGAGATTAAAGATGGTTGGCAAGAGCCAAAGCCAACACAAAGTCCTAGACCTGTTTTAATTAGCGCCGGTACTTCAAAAAAGGGGCGTGATTTTTCTGCCAGGTTCACCGATTTTAACTTCGGCTATATAGAATCAATGGAACACTCCGCAGAATGGACCCAATATATGAAAAAATTGGCCTGGGAGGAGTATAAAAGAGAACTAAATACCTTTACAACTAGTTTCGTTGTTTGTCGTCCTACTGAGAAGGAGGCAAGGGAGTTTTATAACTACTATGTTCGTGATCAAGGTGACTGGGAAGCTGCTAATATCGTTTGTGATATGTTTGGTATTGAATCTTCCTCAAACTCTAAAGAATTTCTAACGAAGGCAAGAGAGAACTTCATTGGAGGCTGGGGAGGCTGGGGATTAGTAGGAACACCGGAACAAGTAGCCGATCAGATGATCAAGTTGTCTAAAACAGGTGTATCTGGGACATTAGTTTCTTTCCTTGATTATGTTGAAGAAATGCCCTACTTTAATGAAAACGTATTACCTTTACTTGAACAAGCGGGTATTCGAAATCCAGTGAAAGAGGAAGACCTATCCAAGGAAGCTGTTTTTGCAGGGTAATCAATTCTACTCTAGGGATTTAAAAGGGGCCAAAAGAAACAGCTGTTTCTCTCGGCTCTGAACTAATTGAATGGAGGTTATGAAGAATGGATCAGTGGGTTCTTTATGGAAAGTCGGGTAATCCATCATATGAGATTACCAAAGCGTGGTTGAAAAACAATGGAATTCCGGTTGAAAATAACAGTATTTTTGAATTAACAGGAGAAGAAATAGGTAGGCTGGCCGCTCTAGTCCCCGGAGGAGCGAAAAACATGGTGTACCCGGATGTTTTTTCCTTCTCGTTGATTAATCCCCAGAAAAAAACGGAAAATGGCCACATTGAAAAAATTCAAAGCGGTGACTTATCTGAGGAAGAAATCATCGATATTCTTTCCGATTATCCATCACTAGTCGTAACTCCGATAGTTACTAACTATAAAACGGTATTAGTAGGCTATGATTTAGAGACAATGATTTCTACTTTCCGTTTTGTGAAGGTTAAAGATGTAACGATGGCCTAATTCACTCATAGTTACTCTTCACGCATGTAACAATTATAGTACTAGGGAGGTACACACGATCCCCGGGGTACTCTTTCATTTGTTTTTACAGTGTAGAACAATAGAACAAATGAATCATCGAAAACAAGGTAGAGACCATGCAGGAAAGCTTGGTCAAGAGTTAGTTCAGTTAGCTAAAATGACCGCCGAAAGGTTCTGGGCCCATCGCTATATTAATTACCATATCAAAAATTGGAGGTTAGATAAAATGAGTAATGATAATGTATCTATATTTAAGGAAATCATGGGCAGTTATCCAACTGGAGTAACAATTCTGACTACCACGGATGCAGAAGAGAAACCATGTGGTCTTACAGTCAATTCTTTTGCATCCGTATCTTTAGATCCCAATTTAGTATTATGGTGTATAGATCGTAGATCCGCATCACTAGAAGCTTTCGAACAGTCCCAAGGCTTTGTAGTACATATACTTGCAGCAGATCAGGAAGAATTATGCTGGGCTTTTGCAGGGAAGGACCCTGATCGTTTTTCAAAAGCCGATTGGTCTTTATCCAAGAATAATCTGCCTGTGATTTCTGGTTCTTTAGGTGTATTAGAATGTAAGACCGTACAGCAAATTGACGCGGGTGACCATATCATTTTCCTTGGTGAAATCATCGATATTGATAAACAGGATAAAGAACCTATGTTATATTTCCGCCGTGATGTTGGAAAGATTCCAACAAGCTGGCCGGCAGTTGTTGTTCATTAATAATAAAGGTGATGGATAGTTGAAAACAACTATCCGTTCCTTTAAATATGAAAGGAACTGAAACATTATGCCTTATACAAGTATAGTTGTCCATGGAAGAAAACTAGGTCGGGAAATTGGTTTTCCAACCGCAAATTTAGAACCAACCAGCCAGTTTTTTAGTTTGGAAAAGGGTGTATATTCGGTTTTAGTTCAGCACGAATTCAAGAGATATATGGGTGTAATGAATATTGGGCACCGGCCAACTGTCTCTAATAATAATATTCTGATCGAAGGTCCTTTGAATAAACAAACGTATGAAGGCATGACAATCGAAGTCCATATCTTTGATTTTGACAAAGAAATCTATGGTCATTCTCTTGAAATTGAACCTTTGTCTTATATTCGCGACGAAAAGAAGTTTAACAGTTTAGAAGAATTAAAAATAAACATTTCCAAAGATATCCAAATTACCAGGGCAACTTTTAAAGAAAGAGGACTAATGAATGATGTTTCTTAATGTGTAATGCGTTAAGTGAAAGTAGGGAACTTTATGACCACTTATTTGGTGATTTGCTTATGAGTAATCAATGGAATGTGCTAAACGTTTCAAAGGCTATTACAAGGAGCTCATAAATGAAAATATTGATGCTATTATTTTCGAAAGTGAACCCAATAATGATTCATAAAAGTGTAATGGTCTCTAAACTCAATAGGTGAGTGTCAACGAGATATGCCTAACACCCAACTAAATAAAATATCTAGATTTAAACCACTCATTTTAAAGCAATTCAAGGTAAAGAAAATGGGAGGTAGATCAATATGAATAATAAAATAGACATGATCCATTTACCTGATCTTTCATTCATACAATTTTGCCATGATCAATTTGGAATAAATCGCGGCGTTTATAATACAATTGATGCTTGGTTTTTTCATGAGGGGATTAGAAATATTTTAGAGAGAAGGGAACAAATCTATCATTTTCTTACTGAATGGGTCCAGGAGGACGCAACGCAAAGTAATGGGAAAATCAAAATCGGGCACGGAAACTTATCAAAAAAGTTAAAGGAATATTTTGAAAGCGCTTTTTCCACTGATTCCTGTAGTTCAGATGATGATTTCATTTTAACATTATCTAAAAGTTTATACCAAAGGTGTCTTATTAACTAAAACACTAAGAAGTGTGGGAGGTATCGCTATGAAGCAAAAAGCATTAACAGGATTAAGAGTGTTAGAAATGGGACAATTGATTGCCGGCCCGTCAGCGGGACGACTTTTTGCAGAATTTGGTGCAGAGGTTATTAAAGTTGAAAGTCCAAAAGGTGGCGATCCCATTCGTAAATGGAGAGTTGTTGAAAATGGCACAAGCCTATGGTGGTATGTTCAGGCAAGAAATAAAAAATCGATAACAATTGATTTGCGAAAAGCTGAGGGTCAAGAAATCATTCGGAGTCTGGCGCAAGAAGTCGATATTATTATAGAAAATTTCCGGCCTGGCACACTAGAAAAATGGGGAATTGGCTATGAACAGTTAAAAGAATTAAATCCCCGTCTTATAATGGTGAGAATAAGTGGCTACGGTCAGGATGGGCCATACAAAAATAAGCCAGGATTTGGCTCTATCGGTGAAGCGATGGGCGGCTTGCGCTATTTAACAGGGTATCCCGATCGTCCACCAACAAGGGTCGGAATTAGTATAGGTGATTCTATTTCTTCGCTGTATGCCGTGATAGGTGCGATGATGGCTGTTTATCATCGGGATAATGGATCAGGACAAGGGCAGTGTGTTGACGTTGCCTTATATGAATCTATCTTTAGTTTCATGGAAAGTATGCTTCCTGAATTCGACCGTGCTGGGGTTATACGAGAACGGACAGGAAGCACGCTTCCAGGGATCACCCCGTCTAGTACATATGTATGTAAAGACGGAAAGTATGTTGTCATCGGCGCGAATGGAGACGGTATTTTCAAACGGTTAATGGTGACGATTGGTCTTCCAGAATATGCCGATGAGCCGCGCTTTGAAAATAACGCAACTAGATCCGAGCATGCTGATCATTTGGATGAGTGCATTGAAAATTGGACGAAAACATTGAGTTTGGGAGAAGTATTGAAAATGCTGGACGAATCAGGAGTGCCTGCAGGTTCAATCTATTCGATTGAAGATATTGTAAATGACCCTCATTACCAGGCCAGAGGAATGATCCGTGAAGTAGAGGTCGACGGAATTGGAAAACTGAAGGTTCCTGGAATTGTCCCTAAGTTGAGTGAAACTCCTGGAGACATTGATTGGGTTGGGCCTCGTCTTGGTCAACATAACGAAGAAGTGTTAAAGGATACCTTAAATTTGAGTAATGAAGACATCGAAGCACTAATAGATCAGGGAATCATCGGAAACGTAACAAATAGGAGTCGCAATTGAAACATAGAATGTGGCCATGTTATCTTCTTTTAAATGGAGTCGTTTATTCATAAACAGTCGACAGAATATCATCTACAGTAATCCTATTTTATCAAACTAATAAAATAATTAAATCGAAATTGCTGACTCACAAAGGCTCTAGCAACACTTCTCTTCTTTTACATTCAGAGAGAGATATTCTATTAGATAGGAAAATTCAAGAGTGAAAAATTGAGGTTTATCTAGAAGGGACTGATTTATTATGGGAATGACCATGTCAGAAAAAATCCTGGCAAAAGCTTCTGGACAGCCCGATTTGAAAGCAGGTGATATCGCTTGGGTAAAAGTTGATATTGCCATGATGCATGACTTGTTGGGACCTTGGTTAGTTGATGGAGCTTTCAATCGATTGGGCGGGCAGTTGTTTGATAAGGAAAAGGTAGTCGTGGTGTCTGATCATTGTACTCCACCTGCGACTGTCCAGCAAGCGGATATTTTAAAGTTCACCCGTGATTGGGCGCGTAAACAAGACCTCTCTTACTACTATGAGTTTGAAGGACCTTGTCATCAGGTAATAGCAGAGCGAGGTCATGTTCGTCCGGGTCGATTGATTCTTGGAACGGATTCACATACTTGTATGGCAGGGGGCTTAGGAGCATTTGCGACTGGAATTGGTTCTACAGAAATGGTCGGTGTCTTATTGACAGGTGAAACATGGCTAAAGGTTCCAGAGACCATTAAAGTCGTTTGGGATGGAAAAATTCAACATGGAGTCTTTTCAAAGGATTTGGTTCTCAAAACCATCAAAGATCTAGGGCATGCAGGAGCGACCTATCAATCCCTTGAATTTTCAGGAAGCTCTATTAAAGATTTGTCTATAGATGAACGGTTTGTATTATCGAACATGGCGGTTGAAGCTGGAGCAAAAACAGGTCTGATTGAGCCTGATGAAAAAGTGGTTGAATTTTTACGGTCAAAAGGGGTAACCGATGAGGTTGATATGATTTCTAGTGATTCGGACGCTTCCTATATTCGTACCTTACATTATAATGCATCTGAATTAGAACCTCAGGTAGCTTGTCCGCATGAAGTCGATAATGTTCATCCTGTAAGCGCAGTAGAAGGAAAAGCAGTAGATCAAGTATATCTAGGCTCCTGTACAAATGGACGGTTGAGTGATCTTCGGATTGCGGCTCAAATCCTGAAGGGGAAAAAGATATCCAAAAATATTCGTTGTTTAGTGGTACCAGCCTCGCAGCACATTTGGATGCAGGCAAATAGAGAAGGAATCTTAGACATTTTGACGGAAGCAGGATGTATTATAAACATGCCTTCATGCGGGGCATGCGGCGGTTTTACCAGTGGCGTTATCGGTGCAGGGGAAGTGGTCATGTCATCGTCAAACCGGAACTTCAGGGGGCGAATGGGAAGTACAAATGGAGAAGTATATCTAGGCTCTCCAGCAACCGTGGCTGCTACAGCGATTGAGGGGAAAATTGCAGATCCAAGGAAATATCTCTTACAGGGGGTCAGGTAGATGTCATTTATGATTCGAGGGCGTGTATGGAAATACGGGGACAACATTAATACCGATATTATTTCACCAGGCCAATATATGAGTCAGCCTGTAGAGAAGCAGGCAGAACATGCGATGGGGGCGATAGATCCAGATTTTGCAAAAAAGGTGAAGCCTGGGGATATTATCGTGGCGGGTCATAACTTCGGTTCCGGTTCAAGCCGGGAAACAGCCCAAATGGTCCTGAAACACCATCAAATTGGAGCAATCGTCTCCACCTCCTTTGCTCGTATCTTTTATCGGAACTCAATCAATGTTGGTCTTCCTGTTGTCGAGATGAAAGATACATCTGTTATCCAAGAGGGAGATGAAATTGAGATTGACTTAATTGAAGGTAAAGTCATGAATCATACTCAAGGTACGGAATATCAGGGAACGAAGCTGCCGGAGCATCTAATCGAAATGGTTAAGCTTGGCGGGTTAGAGCCTTTCCTTGTTAAAAAATTGCTGAACTCTTAATAGATGGGAAGAGAGGGAGAGAAAGATGAAACTGCCGAAGAAGGTAGAGATAATAGAAGTTGGCCCCAGGGACGGCCTTCAAAATGAAGCGAACTTTATTCCAACAGAACAGAAAATTGCCCTTATCAATGCATTAAATAAAACAGGAATAAAAAGAATGGAAGCGACATCATTTGTCCATCCTGTATATGTCCCTCAAATGAAGGACGCAAAAGAGGTTCTCGAAGGAATTGAACAAGTCCCTTCCATTCAATATATGGCATTGATTCCGAACACAAAAGGCTATGAGCTTGCGATAGAAAATGACGTGCAAGCTTTATCATTAGTCGTTGGTGCCAGTGACAGTTTTAATTTAAAAAATGTGAAAATGACCAGGGAAGATTCCATCAAAAATTTTGAAAGCATCATAGATAAGGCAATAGAAAACGGGGTTTTCATTCGCTACAATATCGCAACTTCTTTTTGGTGCCCATATGAAGGAAAGGTGGATTCCAGTGTCGTACTTGAGATGGTGGAGCGTATTGATCGTTTAGGTGTGGATGAAATTGTAATTTGCGATACCATTGGCCGGGCGAATCCTGCTCAAGTGTATGACTTATTTCAACAAATTTCTTCTAGGCAACATAAAGCGGTGATAACCGCACATTTTCACGATACCTACGGGTTAGCCCAAGCGAATATTATAGCAGCTCTTCAAACAGGAGTTACGCGGTTTGATACTTCCATTGGAGGTTTGGGAGGATGTCCGTTTGCGCCGGGGGCAGCCGGAAATGTCGCTACAGAAGATGTGGTATTTATGTTACAAGAGCTGGGGATTGAGACAGGGATTGATCTTCAGTCACTCCTTGCTTGCGTTGAGTTGGTCCGACCTTTAACTATACGCGAATTAACAGGCCATTTTCATAAAGTTAACGTATATCAAAACACATAATTAAATGGGGTCTTCATCCATTAGCCTTTTTTGTTAACGTCCCATTTTACTTTTATTTTTATAAGTAACGGATGAGTGAAATAAAAGTGCAGGAGGTAGAAAGAATGGATAGAGAAATTGGATTTATTGGTCTTGGGAGCATGGGCCTACCCATGGTATTAAATTTGTTAAAATCAAATTTAAAGGTGAAGGTTTACAATCGAACTCCTGAAAAAGCTAGGGATGCCGTGGCTGCTGGGGCTCAGCAGATGGACCGTGCAGCAGATGTAGCAACAGTAGGTGGAATTGTGATTACTATGGTATCAAATGATAAGGCCCTGGAGGAAGTTGTTTTTGAAAAGGATGGAATAGGTAAAAAACTAGGGGTAGGGGGCATTCATCTATCAATGAGTACCGTCTCACCAAAGACCTCGCGTAAACTGGCTTCCTACCATGAACAGCAGGGTAGTTATTATGTCGCATCTCCAGTTTTTGGTCGTCCGGAGGCAGCATCAGCGCAAAAACTGTTTTTGTTGTCCTCGGGTCACCGTGATGCTAAAGAACGAGTTAAGCCTTTACAAAATGCACTTGGTCAGCAGGTCTTTGATATCAGTGAAGAACCTGGTGGTGCCAATGTAATTAAATTAGGCGGGAATTTTATGATCATGGCGGCGATGGAGGCCATGGCCGAGTCCTTTAATCTGGCAGAGAAGAATGGGATTGACCGTCAGTTAGCTGCAGAAGTGTATGCATCCACTCTATTTAACTGCACCGTTTACCAAGGGTATGGTCAGATGATTGCAAAAAAATCATTTGAACCAGCAGGCTTTCAGTTATCGCTAGGATTTAAAGATTGCAATCTTGTTTTAGACGAGGCTAACTCTACCAAAACACCGATGCCATTAGCCAGCTTATTGCATGATCGCTTATTAGCATCTATAGCAAAAGGACGAGAAACACATGATTGGTCCGCACTTGCAAGGGTAGCTTCGGAAGAGGCAGGACTAGAATAACTTGAATGGGTAGTTTTATGGCGGTGATTTTTAGTCTCCTATAATTAGGAGACTTTTTTTAGATGGAGTCACCATACAAACATTTCGGTTTAAGACAGTTCGTTTCTTCTATTCGCTGCGTGTTAGGGGTTTTTAGTCATGTTGAGTAGCTTTAAGTATTTTATGTGTTTTGGCATAAGTGATAAAGGGAAGTAGTCCAAACCAATAATATATTGTATTAGCAAAAAAGGAGAAACTAGAAAAAACCAAGTGGCCATAAGCTGATGAAAAAGCCTTGGCGACTGATTATTTAGCGGCTTTAAACAGGTATTAAAGAAGTAAGGATAAATCCAAGTTTTGTCAACATTATAATTAAACGTTACCAAACTTTAGTTTATCACTTATTTCTCCTGCAATCTCTTTTACTGATTTAATGAAGTGATCAATTGTAGAGTCATCAACTCTAACCAATGGGGCAGAAACTGCTATACCAGCCACTACATTATTCCGATTGTCAAATATTGGTGCACTTGCAGAAAATACGCCAAAAACTAATTCGCCAAAACTTACTGCATAACCTTTTTCTTTTATAGTCTTTAATTCTTCTTGTAGGGTCCCCTTATCAAGGATAGTTTTCTCTGTAGAAGGTATAAAATCTGTTTCCTCAAGATATGTATTAATTTTCTCTGGAGGAAGGAAGGCTAACAATAACTTTGCTGATGCACCCATATACAAGGGAGATAATTGACCGATATGCGAAATGGTCATCAAAGCATGCTTTGCTTCTTCAAAAGCAATACATTTTCGTTGATTATCTTCAATGATATTTATATAGACGTTTTCCCCCAATTTATCTCGTAGAGCTTTTAGATAGGGTTTTGCAGTTGTTAACAAATGGGAATTATCTTCAACAAGTTTTCCTAAATAATATAATTCCATCCCTAATTTATATGTTTTTTTCTTGTTATCTTTTTCAAGTAGTCCATTCATCACCAATGTATTGAGTATCCGTTGAAGACTTGATTTAGAAAGACCGAGCTCATGGTGTAATTGGGCTAAGGACAGTTCGTTTTGATTTATTGAAAAAGACTTAAGAATCTGTATGGCCCGAGTAATTGTTTGCATAGAATTTTCCATTCTTAATCCCTTCTTAACTAATCTTTGCCAAAACTATATAGCAAATTATATCACTAACATTTATATTAATCGAGCACTAAACTAGCAATATAACCAATTTTCAAATTTATCAATAAATAATAGATAACTAGGAGAGAAATAGTCTATTCAACAACAAGTTTAACCTATGCATTTTTTTTGAAAGTAAAATTAAAATAGCATTTAAGTGGTATAGTTAAAATTCTTATTCTGTCTTTCCTTTCTTTACAAGCAACTAATTGCAGGAAACTTAAAATAATTTGTCTTTGGTTAACAATATGTTAGAAAAGCCTTTTTTATAAAACTATAAATCTATGGTATTGTAAATCTAATGCGTAATGTTTAGATAAAATCGCACAGACAAAATATCTGGAAAATGTAATGTATAATTGATATTATTATTATTATTTCCTCTATAAAATAAAATTACTTTTAGCATTAGCTATATCCTTTTTTATCTGAGTTTTCAGGTCATCAACTGAATGGAATTTTTGTTCATTCCCTATTTTTAAACAGAACTTCTACCTGTATGGATATACCATAGATAACTTCATTAAAATTAAGAATGTGTACTTCTATATTTTTAGGGCTATTTTTATGAAAAGTAGGTCTAACTCCAATATTCATAACTCCAAAATATTTTTGACCATTAAACCTTATTCGTACTCCATAAACCCCTGTCTCCAACCAAGTGGCTGTAAAATCTATGTTTGCAGTTGGAAAGCCTATTTTTCCACCTCTGCCTTCACCATGAATTACCTTTCCTTTTAGCTGGATAATCTGCTTTGGAATTGATTCCGAGTGCATATCATTACTCACCTCAATTTTCTTGGACTCAACAATGGGGGAATATCGGGAAATTCATTAATAAACAAATATCAGATTCGTAATGATAAAATGTTTATGCAACATTCGTAATTATGACTGGATCAGTAATATTAATATCATTTAAAATTTGCTCTACAAAAATTCCGAAAGATTCCTTTAACTGAAACGGGTTTCTGCTGTCTAGTCTTGATTCTTTTGAACTGTTTAATTTGTATATTAAAATACCAAATCCATCTATAGTAATTTTCTCTATATTTTTTTCTTCAAAGGCTTCCCCAATCGAAAAAACAGAATCAATATATACAGGAAGAGGTAATGTCTTATTTTTCTTTTCTTTCATAATCACTATAATTTTACTGTCATCCAATTGGTTTGTATAAATTATTGAAGTTAATTCGCCATATTTCGTCGGAACAGTATTTTCCTTTTGACGTAGAATTAAGTCCGTGTTCCTCAATTGGTGTACGACTAAATTTTTCATTGAAACCATTATTAGGTTTAATTCCATAGACAAATTTTCCAATTCCAGTTTGTTAGCTATCATTCCTTTTTTATTTAATACATCGCAAACAACACCTGATAAACTTTTAGCACTACATAATTGAGCCAAATCAATTGCGGCGTCCGAAATAGTTACTTGCTCTAGGAGTCCTCTCTCACTAGAAATAATTGGGAAAATGTGGCCAGGTCTTGTAAAATCATTTGGAGCGCTATTTTTTTCAGTTAGCTTCTGGATGGTTTCACACCTCTCGAAAGCAGAAATTCCAGTACTGCAATTTGTATAATCCACAGAAACCGTGAAATACTTATGGGGGTTTTCATTATTGTTAACCATCATCGGAAGTGTTAATTCGCTTGCCCTTTGCTTTGTTAAAGCAACTGAAACTAAACCTCTTCCATGGGTGGCCATTAAATTAATAGAAGAGGGGGTTACAAAATCAGATAATAAATAGAAATAACCTATTTCTTTTCCTTCGATAAAGTCATCGATAAGTAGAATCATTTCGCCACTATTCAACGCAACTATGCAGTCATTCAATGTATTATCCATACAGAAATTCCTCCGTTTAAATGAAATCTAGCGTTACAAAAATTTAAGAAAACCATCCAACATTCAGTTCTGTTTTCCGTTGATACATAGATGATCCTATTTAAATGTATTTTCAGTAATCCTTAAAGGTTCATGCAACGCTAGTTCGAAATAAAAACAATTTCTAGGGTAAAATAAAATGAAGATACGATTCTCTTTATATATTAATCAGTCCACTTTCCATTGTTCGGGAATTCATCAAAATCTTGTTGATCGTGGGTAAAATAAATAGGTGTACCTGCATTTTCAATTGTCCGTAATTTCATATAGGAAGAGATGTGCTTTTCGGTACTCCAGTCATAAGGCATTGGAGTAAAATTTCGATAAGCTTCTTTAAGGTGTCCTGTGTCGGCGGCCAAACATACGGGACCCCGATTTTCCAATCGTAAAATCATTGCTTGATGTCCTGGAGAATGCCCTGGAGTAGTAAATAATTTAATTGTTCCATCTTGAAATAAATCTATATCTCCATCGATCTGTAAAAAATTATATTCCCTTGTGTCTTTATAGTCATTCAAGCAATACACCAATCCCGTCCAAGGGTCTGGCCACCATGCATACCGAAGTTCATTCTTTTGAACAACAAAGGTGGCATTAGGAAAGTGACACATTCCGCCTGCATGATCCAAATGCATATGTGATAATATGACGTACTTTACATCATTGGGTTTATAGCCAAGTTTAATTAATTGGCGATCGATAGCGTGTTCGCGTGTCATACAACAACCAAATGCTTCACGCATTCCAGGACCCCAATGTTTTATTGCACTTTCAGGGTCAGCGACATTATAGTTAATCCCTGTATCAAATAGGATTACACCCTTTTTTGGATGTTCAATTATCCAAACACTTGATGGTGCAGAAATCATTCCACTTGCACCAGTAACAAATATGCCTTTATCCAGTTTCAATGGACCACAATCAACGGCTGTCACTCGTACACCAGCTCCCAAATACAATTCCCCCCTTAATCAGTGGATTTAGTTCTCGAACGCCTAATTTCGTAAATAATATTCGAAGTTATCAACATATTTCTAAAATCAAGGTGTATAGGAAAGGGCGGAAGCGCTTGTTTCTTTAGAGTCTGTCCAATTTGGCATTACCTGTGTTGCAAACATTTCAATATGACGCATCATATCTTCATGTGGAACCAAGCCAGGATATTGCCACATTAACAGATACTCAGGATTGTGTTTTTTCACCAATTGCTCAATTTTTCGATTAACGGTATCCGGAGTTCCTATAAATTCAAAGCCACGGTCACATAAATCTTTAAAATCTCCTTTAATTTTTCCTGTTTCCCCTTCTCGGCGTAATGCTTCATTAAATCCTAACTCACCAAACCAATGCGGCCATACAAATCCATTTCCATCTGCAGCCAATTCATGTGCGCGTTCATCAGAATTAGCAACTAGGACATCTCGGAATACTCCAATACCATCCCCACTAGCAATTTCACGACCGACCTTTACAGCTTCATCCTGATATGCACTAATCAATTTCTGCATTGCTGTATCATCCGTGTTCAACATAAAGGGAACAATCTTTTCTTTTGCACAGAAACGCCATGTATCTGCACTATGAGAGAATGGTTGCCAAACCTCTATATCACGATTCTGGTAAAGTTTGGGAGCAATTCCGATTTCTTTTATATATCCAGCCGCATCCATTCCTCTTCCATAATCACCGACCGCACTATGGTCAAATTTAAGGTTTTCAGGAGGTATATTCCAGATTTCACCTTTATGTGAAAACGTTTCTGATGCCCATGCTTTTCTTATAATTTCGTAGTGTTCATTAAAAAGGGTTCTGTTACGTGCGTCTGTTTCCGTCTTATCAGAGAATGTTGCTCCAACACCATAAACCTGGCCGAGAACGTCTGCCCATCTTTTTTGATAACCGCGAGCGATTCCAGCTATCGCACGTCCATTTGTCATTTGATCAAGCATTGCTATATCTTCCGCTAACCGAATTGGGTTGTGGAATGGTAGAACATTTGCTAATTGGGCAAGTTTGATGTTTTTAGTTTGCATACCTAAGTACAAACTTAACATTATTGGGTTATTTGATACTTCTAATCCTTCAATATGAAAATGATGTTCAGTAAATGCCGCGGCATAGTAACCGAGTTGATCAGCTGCCTTAACTTGTTCAGATATTTGATAAAGCATGGATTGGTAAGCTTGCGTATTTTGTCCTGGTAACATTCCAGACTCTATTTGTTTTCGAGTACCTACAGTAGGTAAATAAAATAATACAAATTTCATTAATAAATCCCTCCTGGTTTTTAATGGTTTTTATTTCATACGAATTTGCTACTCTATTTTTTCTTTGGCTTTCAAAGTGAAAAAATTAGCGAAACAAATACATAAATCCAATGAAGTCTTAAATCAGTATGTAATAACTTTGAAAAATTATTTGTTTGAATTCGCTCAGATACATTGGTTTCATCAAATGACCATTCAGCTACATAAAAATCACCCCCTTTTTTTGTAACCGTTTTCAAACTAAGGCTTAATACAATAACAAACAAGAACCTTTGAAGTTGGCACAACATTCGTTCCATAGAAAATTTAACTTTTGAATTTATTACATGATGGAGTGTGTTTGTCTTTTATTACATGGTAAATTCATCTTTTTTTAAATAATTCCTTTGCTGGAGGTGCGGTTTGAATGACATTAAATTCATATGATCCATTTCTGGTTGGATTAACACAAAATTAACTTATTCAACTCAATGGAGGAAAGACAGTATTTTGGTCGAAATACTTAAGGGGTCAACGAGTATCTAAAATTAAGGTTTCTAAAACATGTTCCATTCGTTTATCTAGTTTAAGTCGTACCGATTATCGGTTAATCTATACTGATTAACGATACGATCATAGTAATTTATTTTAAAAAGCCTGTCAATGTTTTTTTGTAACATTCTGAATTTTCTTATTCTCAATCAGTTTTAGTAAATTTTTTAGTTTAAGCCTAGAACCTAGAAAGGGGCAAATAATATGTTTTTAGTATTGGTAACGTATACTAAACCCTTAGAAGAAGTAGACAACTCGTTGGAAGACCATGTGATGTTTTTAAACAAATATTATGAACAGAAAAAATTTGTTTGTTCAGGTAGAAGAAACCCCAGAATTGGTGGTGTAATTTTAGCAAATGTAAATACATCACAAGAAATGGAGGCTATCATTCAAGAGGATCCCTTTTATTTTAGAAAAATTGCCGAATATGAGGTCATCGAATTCTTACCTACTAAATTTGATGAGAAATTTAAAGTTTTTATAGAGGATGGGGAGCAGGCATAACAGCCTGTTTTTTTTTTCCTTAAAACACAATTATTTTTCCATTATTATACAATCTTGAATTCTAAATAAACCAGTACGTACATCCAAGTCTATAGCTAGTTTATCTTCGCTAAAATCATCAAAGGCTGATTGACGCTTCGTCAATGTCGTGAAGAAGAGGCGTAGTTTAATAATGGCTATATCATTTTTAATATAGTGTTACTTGATCCATACATAAAATGATGTTGTTAAATTTAGCAAATAAATATTGTTGATTAAATTTTTAGAATATTGTATTATCTCAATTACAGGTATACGATGTTAATTACCGGTACGTTTTTGTAAAATACCTGATAGAAAATTTTATAGAGGTGATCCTCGTATGAAGAGTTTGCAATTATCTGTTGTTCAACAATCAGAACAAGTAAAAGCGTTAAGACGGGAGATTCGTAATTTCATTCAGACAGAGCAAGAAATCGGAGCATTTGAACCTCAATGCGATTCATGGTTAAGTGGTTATTCTCCCGAATTTAGCCGCAAGCTGGGAGAGCGCGGTTGGATTGGTATGACCTGGCCGAAATGCTATGGCGGACAAGAGCGTTCAGCTATCGAAAGATATGTTATAACGGAAGAACTGTTAGCTGCGGGATCGCCGGTTGCTGCCCATTGGATTGCCGACAGACAAACCGGCCCTCTACTTCTCCGATTTGGAACAGAATATCAGCGTGAACTGTTTCTCCCTAAAATTGCAAGAGGAGAATGTTACTTTGCAATCGGTCTAAGCGAACCAAATGCCGGTTCTGACTTAGCAGCTATCAACTCCAAGGCAACCAGAGTAGATAATGGATGGATACTGAATGGTAGTAAAATTTGGACCAGCGGCGCACATTATGCCCACTATATGATAACCCTATGCAGAACTTCCCCAATGAACCAAGAAAATAGGCACGATGGGATGAGTCAGCTTATTGTAGACTTGACTGCACCGGGTGTAACTGTTCGACCAATTTATCTAATGACCGGCGAACATCATTTCAACGAGGTTATCTTTGAGGATGTATTTTTGCCAGACGAAATGTTGGTAGGGAAAATGGGTAATGGATGGAAGCAGGGTATGGCAGAACTGTCCTATGAACGAAGTGGTCCTGAACGTTTTCTTAGTACGTTCCCGCTTTTAGAAGAACTGGTAAACGCCCTACAATCGACCGGTGACAAATTGTTAATCAGTCAATTGAGTCCTTTGGTATCCCAGCTTTGGACCTTGCGGAATATGTCTATGGGCATTGCTCAAATGTTGGAAGATGAGATTACACCTGATGTGGCTGCTGCGTTGGTGAAGGACTTAGGTACTCAATTAGAGAAAAAGGTAGCTGAATTAGCTAGACTATTAGTTTCTTCTTCCCACAAAGCCTTCTCACCTCAAATTGAAAAACTAATGTCGGAAGCAATTCTCCATTCTCCTGGCTTTACTCTTAGAGGGGGGACTACTGAAATTCTAAGAATGATTGTTTCAAAGGGGGTAATTGCAAAATGAACGATATCACGGAAATGCTAATTGACTCCACAAATAGAATCATGAAAGATATCTGCACAAAAGAACTTGTAAACGAATCAGAAAAAGGGAGATGGGCTGCCGATTTGTGGGATATGCTGGCGGGTTCGGGGATGATTACAGTAGCCATTCCCGAAGTAAGAGGTGGTAATGGCGGAGAGTACACAGATGCCCTTAGCATCCTTCGGTTAGCAGGAAAGTACTCTGCCCCCATTCCACTGGCTGAAACATACGTAGCAAATTGGCTATTGAATCAGCTGGGTGCAGATATTTCGGAAGAGCCACTAACTATTGCACTGCCTAGTAGAAATGAATTATTTAGCTTCAAAGAAAACAAGGATGGATGGATTATCTCGGGGAAAGCCAGTTCTGTTCCATGGGCAAGATTTGCCAAACAAGTGTTGGTTATCGGAAAAACTGAATCTGAACACGCTTTAGCCCTGATCAAACCAGAATACGGAGAAATCGCCTTCCGTCAAAACCTAGCCGGTGAAGCAAGGGATACAATAACATTTGAAAGCGTATTCATGGAAAATTGTGAGGTAATACCAATTGACCTTGATTGGGTAATGAAACAGCTAAGGTATAGCTTAGCCGTGACCCGAATTGTCTTGATGGCTGGAGCTCTTGAAAGGGTACTTGAACTTACTGGTAAGTATTCCTCAGAACGAAATCAATTCGGCAGACCCATTCATCGATTTCAGGCTATCCAACAACAATTAGCCCTTTTAGCTGGGGAATATGTTGCAGCAGGAGTTGCTAGTGATTATGCAGTCGATGCCTTTCAGAAAGGGCAATTATCTAAAGAAATTATCATGGCTAAGATAAGAATCAATGAAGCGGCGGGAAATGCAGCAACCCTCTCCCACCAAATTCATGGTGCCATTGGTTTTACCTATGAGCATATCCTTCATCAAAATACACGTCGTTTGTGGTCATGGCGTGACGAATTTGGAACAGAGACAGAATGGGGAATGGAATTAGCTGAACAAATTATGGAAAAAGGTCAGACTGGAATTTGGTCATTTCTTACGGACAAATAAGTCAGGTCATTTTAATAAAGGAGAATGTGTAGATGAGTGATTTACTTTTTACTGTAGATAATGGGATAGCAAGGATTACATTGAATCGTCCGGACAAATTGAATGCGTTTAGTACCGAAATGATTGAACTATGGATTGATGCATTGCAGATGATACGTGATGATGAAGAAATAAGGGTAGTTGTTCTAGCAGGGAACGGTCGTGCCTTTTGTTCTGGAGGGGACGTTAAATCTATGACAAGCGGAGAAGGTATGCTCTATAACAACACAGGGGTCGGGGATATGGTTACTACTGCACTAGCTAGGAAGAACACTTTATGGAAAAAGGTACAGCGGATTCCTCTTCTCCTCCAAGAAATTGACAAGCCCGTGATTGCGGTGATTCAAGGAGTCGCATTGGGAGCTGGATTTGATATGACTCTAGCGTGCGATATAAGGATAGCCGCTAAAAGCACCAAAATTTCAGAGAGTTATGTAAAAGCGGGGATTGTTCCTGGTGATGGAGGAGCTTACTTTTTGCCACGATTTATTGGTGTTGATAAGGCGTTAGAGTTGCTTTGGACTGGTGATGTGCTTTCTGCTGAGGAAGCCAAACTGTTAGGATTGGTTACACATGTGGTTGCAGACGACCAAATCGATGAATTTGTTGAGAACTATATCCAACGACTTGTTGATGGTCCACAGGATGTCCTACGCTTTACAAAGAGGGCTGTGTACCAAGGGCTTAATATGGATCTTCGTACTTCCCTGGATATGATTTCTTCGGCCATGGGCATCGTCACTGAACTACCAGACTATCAAGAAGGGGTAAGGGCTATTTTGGAGAAGCGAAAACCAAATTTCGAATAAGCCTAACTTCTGGAGGTGTAGGTAAATCTCTTTCTATCAAAAAATAAAAACAATGAGAATGGAAGAAGGGAAGATTTAATATGGAAGCCTTAGAAGGTCTAAAAGTGTTGGATTTGTCCAGAACCCTTGCGGGTCCCTTTTGTACCATGTTACTCGGAGACATGGGAGCAGATATAATCAAAGTTGAAAAGCCTGGAACAGGGGATGAGACAAGACGATTCACCCCTCCAAAATGGGATGGTATAAGCGCTTACTATTTAGCTTCTAACCGAAATAAACGAAGTATTACAATTGATATGAAATCAGAAGAGGGCAAGCAGCTTATTTATAAAATGGCAAAAGAATCGGATGTGTTTATTGAAAACTTCCGAACTGGCGCTATGGAAAAAATGGGACTTGGTTATGAACAATTGAAGAAACTTAATCCACGGCTAATTTATTGTTCCATCTCTGGATTTGGACGAACTGGGCCGGAAAAAAATCGTGCTGGATATGACCTATTGCTTCAGGGGTATGGTGGATTAATGAGTATTACAGGAGAGACAGGTGGATCTCCAGTTAAAACTGGCATGTCCCTCGTCGATTTAACAATGGGAATTTTTGCTGCATACGGTATTTTGACTGCTGTAATTGCCCGTGGTAAGACAGGGAAGGGGCAGTTTATAGATGCTAGTCTTCTAGACGGCCAAGTTTCCTTGTTAAATTTCTTAGTTACAAGCTATTTTGCCACAGGTAAACCAGCCGGACGCATGGGATCTGCACATCCCACCATAGTTCCATACCAAGCGTTTTCAGCAAAAGATATGGATATTATTCTCGCTGTTCCTAACGATGGACTCTGGGCAAAATGTTGTCAAGCTTTGAACTGGGAGGATTTATTAACAGATCCGAGATTCAAAACGAATGAAGACCGTGTCACTCACCGTCATGAGTTGGTTTATTTTATTAGTAAACGCTTGTCCTTATTAGAAAGCAAGGAAATCTTTGCTTGTCTTGATGCTGCTGGTGTGCCGTGTGGACCTATTCACACTATTGATCAAGTTGTGAACCACCCACATGTACTTTCTAGAGAAATGATATTAGAAGTAGAACATCCAATTGTGAAGAATCTAAAAATGGCAGGTTTCCCAATCAAACTATCGGATACGCCTGCAAGTTTGAAAAGGCATCCTCCGCTCCTCGGAGAACATACTGAAGAAATTCTTAGTGAACTGGGATTGTTTGCTGATGATATTGAACAGTTAAAACAAAAGCATATAGTGGGTGAGTATAAGGATTTTAAGAGTAGTATCTGACAAGTTAAGTATGTTTTGTAAAATCGAGAGGAGAATGCCCAAGATGAAAGTAAAAACAAGAACCTATCAGAATTTAATCAATGGGGAATGGGTCAGCCCGCAATCTGGGGAACTTAAGGAAAGTGTGAATCCATCTGACAATAGAGATATTGTTGGATATGTTCCAGTTTCTACAAAAAGTGATGTTGATGATGCGGTTCAGGCTGCCAAACAGGCCTTTCAAACTTGGAGAAAACTACCTGGAACGGCTCGAGGTGAATATCTTCGTAAAGCGGCAGATATTTTAGAACAACGGGTGGATGATATTGCCGAAACACTTACACGTGAAATGGGAAAGACACTTATAGAGGCGAAAGCCGAGACACTACGAGGTGTAGATATACTTCGCTATTATGTAAGTGAAGGGATCCGTTCAATCGGAGAAGTTATCCCTTCAGGTGATAGTGAGGCTCTCCTTTTTACTTCCAGAGTACCTGTGGGGGTTGTGGGTTTGATCACCCCATGGAACTTCCCGGTTGCAATTCCTGTTCACAAAATAGCTCCGGCTCTCGTCTATGGGAATACAGTAGTTATAAAGTCAGCATTTGAAACTACAATTACTGCGATAAAAGTGATGGAGTGTTTTAAAGATGCTGGATTGCCTGACGGTGTTTTGAATTTAGTCAGCGGTAGAGGAAGCACAATCGGCAACGCATTATGTGATCATCCCGATATCAAAGCCATAAGTTTTACCGGATCTAACGATGTGGGTAAGCTTATTGCATTAAAAGCGGTACAGCGAGGAGCTAAGTTTCAATTAGAAATGGGGGGGAAGAACCCTGTAATCGTCACCGAGCATGCAGATCTCGATTTAGCGGCAGAAATGACAGTTAACGGAAGTATGAAATCAGCTGGTCAAAAATGTACGGCAACTAGTAGGGCCATTATAGTCAAAGAAGTTTATGAACCTTTTCGTGAAAAAATAATTCAAAAAATAAAAAACATAACAGTAGGTAATGCTCTTCAAACTGGTTCCTATATGGGTCCTGTATCGTCACTTACACAATTTAACAGTGTTCAAGAAGCCATTAAAAAGGGGGTTAAAGAGGGGGCTCGTCTAGTATTAGGAGGTAACACGGTTAAAAATCCAAAACTAGCATATGGATACTATATTGAACCAACATTATTTGATGAAGTTGAATCAAGTATGTCTATTGCACAGGAGGAAATATTCGGACCAGTATTAGCTTTAATTAAAGTGGAAAACCTAGAAGAAGCTTTACAGGTAGCTAATGATGTTAAGTATGGCTTAAGTGCATCTATTTTTACAAACCATCTTGACGAGGTATTTCAGTATATGAATGAAGTGGAAGCGGGTATGATTCGGGTTAATGGGGAAACTACAGGTCTTGAGATTCATGCACCATTTGGAGGAATAAAAGATTCTAGCACGCAAGCTCGAGAATTAGGAAGGGCTGCAATGGAATTCTTTACTTCGATTAAAACAATAACAATTAAATCATAATGCACGATTGCAAGTAGCAGTGCCACTAAGACTTAGTAGCTGTGAAGTAAGTAAACAATTTTAATTGTTGTGTTGGGAATCAACCAAATATAACTAGAGGGTGTGTTGGACAATAATCTCTTCTTCTATTTCCACCCTCTTCTGTAAAGCTGGTTGGACTAATTACTTGCAATAGGTGCACGATGAATTATTATACTTTAGCATAACTCATAACTTTTAGAATTATCTATTAAATTATAAAATCTATAATCATAAAAACCTTCAACCCAACTATCTTTGGTAATTCTCTTGGTAAATCTATCATCTAATCACACCCTTGCTTAAAAAATTCTACTTTGAAAAATTACATATTATCGATTCAATATATAAAATGAAACATTTGTATCAAAATAAAACATTCCGTTTTAGAAAATCTAAATTGCTCTCCAGAGAGGGGTACTGAACTTTCCGTATTTATAGCCTTTTAAAAGATTTATTTATTAAATATGTGTTGGCATGATTCTTGCTTTTATTAGATTAAGGGCACGAAATTACCTTAAGTCTTATACAAGAACAAAGAAAGAATGGAGTTACAAAATACGATAACATTTACTCTCTTGATTGAATTAGTTGTCAACGAATTTTTAGATGAGGCTTGCGACTTAAGTTTTTTATACCTGCCCTACCTGTGATTTGGAACCGCCTAATGGAGTTGATGAAAACTCCTACGATCCAAGAAGAAAGGGAATAGTTCTTCAAATAAGCTAGAAAGGAGTAAAGTGAATGGATTGGAGAGTATTGGCTCTAAGGAAGAGTATTGATGAATATCGTCAGGACATGTTTGATTTGGCAGTAAAGAAAGGCATAACTAATCCGGAGGTAATAAAAATCAGTCAAAAATTAGATAGTGAAATCCTCCTGTGGCAAAAATTATTTATATAAGATTTACCTTTTGTCAACCGAACCTCTTCTTTAGGCTGAAAAGAAAAGCTGGGCTATGAGATTACTCAACCATATAACAATGTGTGATATAACGAATTTTTCAAAAGACAAAGGAGTATTTATGGAAAAATTTCAGACCGACACACATCTTCATATGCCGGATTTGCTTTTTGTTAGATTTTGCGAAGAAGAATATAAAGTGAATAGGGGTGTATACAATACAGTAGAAAAGTGGTTTTATGATCAAGAGGTCCATAACATTCTACAACGCAGAGAGGCAATTCTGAGTTTTTTTCTATTTGTAAGAACGTGTCAAAAAAGCGATGGGAAAATAAAGTTTGGTCATGGGGGATTAACACAACTATTAAAAAAATTTTGGTGTCAATACAAAGTTGCTCAATAAGTAAACAAAGAACCAAGGTGAATGAGTGTTGAACAAGAAATAGGAGAGTCTCGATAAAATAAATGAGAAAAGAGGAAATCAATAATGTCAAATGAAAAGTATCAAACTTTATTCAAAGAAGTCATGGGGAATTACCCAACTGGAGTAACTGTGGTAACCACAACTGACAAAGATGGAAATCCTGCTGGTTTAACTGTAAATTCATTTGCTTCTGTTTCACTCGAGCCTCTTCTACTACTCTGGTCAATAGATAATAAAGCTACTAATCTTAATTCTTTTATTAATGGAGAGAAATTTGCTGTACACATTTTAGCTAGTAGTCAACAAGATTTATGTAAGAACTTTTCTAGTAAAAATGTTGATCGTTTCAGCACATGCGAATGGAAGCTTTCAGAACAGAACCTTCCTATCATCGATGGGGCTTTTGCAGTTCTTCAATGCAAAACGTTTAAGACCATAGAAGCTGGAGATCACACTATTTTAATTGGTGAAGTCATTGATATTCAGATTGAAAAAAGGGAACCTATGCTATACCACAGAAGACATTTTGCATCAATTCCACCAGAGTTTTATGTAACTAATTAATAACTATCTTATTAAATGATTCAACTACACTATTTAAGATTATTCATAAAAGAATCAAAACTAAAGAAATAACAATGATATTAACTTTATTTTAGTTAATAGAAAACTAAAATTAATTTTTGATGGGTGCGGTTAGGAACCGATTCCCTCATAAATGAGAGGAAGAATACTCTTTATGAAATTATTAGGTATAAGCGGGACTATAATAGGTTCAAAAACTGCAATAGTCACAGAAAAAATTTTAGAAGATATTGCAAAAATGGACCCTAGTATGGAGACTGAACACTTAAATCTAAAAGAGTTCGATATTCAATTTTGCGATGGCCGTGACACGGGAGATTATAACGAAGATACTAAACAAATCATAAATCTTATATCGAATGCAGATTTATATATTATCGTTACACCAATTTTTCATGGGACTTATAGTGGGGTGTTGAAAAACCTTTTTGATTTAATCTCGCCTCAAGTTATGAAAAATAAAGTAATCGGGTTCACTGCTGTAGGGGGTAACTATAAACATTACTTAATGGTTGAAAATCAACTCAAACCAATCGCAGGTTATTTCGGAGCACATGTAGCCCCTAGTTACGTATTCGTTCACAACGAAGATTTTAAAAATAACTATATTGCTAATCAAGATATACTAGATCAAATAACTGATTTCTCCAGGGATATAATAAATATGAAAAAATTATTACAATAAGTATTCTTATAAAAATAAGGGTTCTGGTGCAATAAATTCAATAATTGCAGTTAATATCTAAATCGTACAGATACTATTAATCTAAAAAAGGTGCTGATTCAGTATGGAAAATCAAAATTATTCAAGGGGAAACATTATCAGCCTAACATGATTTTGTTATTGTGAGATGGTACCTGCGGTAGCTTTCGTAATGTAATGGAAAAACTCAGCTTATCGATGGTTCAAAGAACAGTTATGCGTTGGGTTCATCAACATGGACCGGAATTAGATTTGTCACCTTAAGCCAAACAAATGACTTCTGGAGAGTCGATGAGACGTATATCAAAGTAAATAGGTCAAGGATGTATCTGTTATAGTGCAGTGGATTCCAAAGGAAACACGATTGATTTTTATCTTAGTAAAACAAGAGACAAAAAGGCTGCAAAGCACTTCTTTAAGAAAGCTTTGCGGTTTTTTCATGTTTCTAAGCCGCGTGTCATAACGGTCGATAAGAATGGGGCTTATCCTATATTAATTGAAGTGTTGAAGAAAGAGAAAAGCATACCTGATGGTATACGACTTAGATTTCAGAAGAACTTGAATAACATAGTGAAGCAAGATCATCGCTTTTTAAAGAAGCAAGTCCGTTCTATGCTAGGATTAAAAACGTTTCGAACTGCCAAATTCATTTGTGGAGTGGAGGATATGCATATGCAAAAAAAGGACATCTTCAACAAGGGATGAAGTCTGTCCAAAGCGAGATTGAAACATAAATTATTTGGAATAGTCTCATAATTCATAGATGAAAAGGATATTGAAATTCTATGTTTCTAAAAGTTCATATTTGCACCACAACCGGTAACACGAAGGCATACTCAAATGACCTGCATATACGAAGACACAGCGAATTCTCAAGCTCCTATTCTAGTTCTGTTACTTCCAAGTATTAACAATTCATTCTAGAATTCTATCTATATTAATTTGATATTTTTCCATTTTTCTATATAGAGTGGCTCTGGAAATATTCAGTTCTTTTGCGGCTTTAGTTAAATGGCCGTTGTGATGTCGAAGTACTTGCAAAATTCCATTTCTTTCAATTTCATTCATCGACACCGGTTTAACCGAACTATCTACTTCTTCCACGAATGGTTCGTCTAATATTAGACGGACATCTTCGGGCGAAATGCTTTGGTGCTCGGCTAATACAATTAGTCTGTAAACACTGTTCTCAAGCTCTCTCACATTACCTTTCCATTGATAACTTGCCATTAAATCCAGTGCTTCTTTAGTTAGGGACACTTTTTTCCCTTCATTACGATTATATAAAATGACAAAAAAGTTTATCAGCCGGATAATGTCTTCTTTGCCTCTTTCTCGTAATGATGGTAAGCGCAAACTTAAAATATTAAGCCGGAAATATAAATCCTCTCTGAATGTATTATTCTTTATGGATTCCCTTAATTCTACGTTAGTAGCTGCGATCACTCGAACATCTAACGGAATAGGTTTTTTACCGCCTAAGCGATAAAGTTCTCTTTCCTGCAATACCCTTAGTAAATAAACTTGATGCTCGAGTGTTAGTTCTCCAACTTCATCAAGAAATATAGTACCTCCGTTTGCCAGCTCAAACTTTCCTTTTTGTCCCCCTTTTTTTGCTCCTGAAAAGGCCCCCTCTTCATATCCGAATAATTCACTGCCAATTAATTCTTTTGGAATTGCTCCACAGTTTATTGTGACGAATGGTTTTTCACTACTATTATGAATAGCTTTTGCAAACATTTCCTTTCCGGTCCCTGTTTCACCTAAAATAAGCACAGGTGCTTGACTGGATGCTATTTTTTTTGCTGTATTGATTGCTACCTGGAATGAATCGCTGTTGCCAATCAAGTCATTAAATGAGAGTTTTCTTTTCTTTTTAGGCTCATGAACAGTCTTTACTATTGGAATCAATCGCATAAGCCACCCTTGAAATAACTTTTTATGAAAAATACGATTTAATACAATTCGAACATCAAGATCATGGCCCAATGTACTGTAAAATTCTATTTCATTTTCATTTAATTCCAAATGGAAATCTAAATTGGGAATACCCAAGGATGAAATAGAGTATCTATTCCAATCCTTTCCATAGGCACCAAGTAAATGAGCTGCTTTTTCAGAACATCTGATAATTACCTTATCACTATTAATAATAAGAGCGGATGCTGAACCGTTCAGAAATTGATTTTGGAAATGATCCAATAAAATATTGTACTGCTCTAAATAAAGATTATCTAAATTTTTTTGAATAGCAACTCTCGTTGAGTGTAATAGACCAAATGTATGAGAGTTGAAAACCTCGAGCGGTCCTGTAAAATCAATCACGCTTTGTACCTTATTAGTGTTCTTATTAAAAATTGGCATGGCCAAGCAGCTTATCTCATGAAACATACTACAAAAATGCTCAGCTCCAGCTACAAAAGCAGGTTTATTATGTTCTAAAGCAAGGGTTACGGCGTTTGTTCCGGCTTGAGTATCGTGTATTCCTCCAGGCGCATTATTGATTTCAGATAAACGTTCTATTATTTTCTGATCTCCATACATCTTCACCAAAAGAGCATCTGCATTAAAGAGTTCAACCGACGTATAGTCCAAATATTCGCCAAGATCCTTTATAATATCTGTAGAGGACTCAATAATGTATTCATTATTATTCATATATTGATCATATGTATGGAGATCAATGTCTACTTTTGGTCGAAAGGGGTCAATGTTTTTATGTTTGTGTGATTTCCAAGATTCAGAAATAACCTTTGGTATATGGGGGCTAATTATATCCTTCTCCATAAAAAGTTCCCAGGATTTTCGCAACTCCAATGGATTTTTAGATTTAGGATTAAATTTAAAAGAACTCATGACCATTCTCCTTTTGAAAGCGCTTTAATAATTTAGCAGGAGTTAGTTGGTCGCTGCTTGCCTTTATATTAATCTAAATATTCATAATTTTCAACAACATATTTAGAGGTAATGTTCAGAAAAATGAAACAATTGTATCGAAATTAAACACTCAATCTTAAAATCTTAGTTGCTTTACAGTATAAAATCTATGTTTTCATAGCTTTAAATTGGTTTTTTTTATTTTATATTTGTTGGTACGATACTTGCATTGTATTAGTTTGAGAGTGCAGTTACCTATAAATTGAAAAAGGGGGTCTCATAACGGAAACGAGAATGCTCATACTTTTTTCTTAAACTAAATAGAAATGTAAGCGATATCGATAATAAAACCCTTCGTGGACCTCAATGAAAAATGAATCTTTGTTAAGTGTAATGAACAATTTAATTAAAGATGTATGAAACAAAACTTATAATTTTTCTACAAGTAACATCCCACCACTAAAAATTAGGAGGAATACAAAATGAAATTTTCTATGTTTTACTTACCGGCAATCGCAGAGGAAGAAGATGTTAGGCAAAGAGGAAGATTGGCTGGACAAGATCGGGAACTTTATCAATCATTGCTTCAAGATCTTCTTGAGCAAGCGCAATACATCGATAAAATGGGTTTTGACGCGCTCTGCATAACCGAACATCATTTCCACGTTGAAGGCTATGAAGTTTCCACCAACCCTATTATGCTTGACCTTTATCTCGGTCTGCAAACGGAAAGAATAAAAGTTGGCCAGTTAGGAAATGTATTGCCGACACATAATCCAATTCGTCTTGCAGAGAATATTGCTTTGCTTGATCAAATGACAAAAGGCAGGGCATTTGCCGCTTTCGCCCGTGGCTATCAACATCGCTGGGTACGCACAATAGGTCAGAAAAATAATGTTGGTATTTCAAATAACAATGTTAATGAGGATGAACGTAATAAAGAAGTATTTGAAGACTACTTCAATATTGTTCAGAAAGCATGGAAAGGCGGCACCTTCAAACATGAAGGTGAGTACCAAATCCCGGTTCCAGTTGATTATGGCTACAAGACTCACCAGGAAGGTTTAAATGAAGATGGAATTCTTGAAGAAGTTGGTATCGCGCCGCTTCCTTATCAAGAGGAAGTTGACTTATGGCATCCGTTTTCCTTCAGTGAATCAACGATCCGTTGGTGTGCAAAACGTGGTGCACAACCAGTTGTTATGACCACTAATTCAAAATTAGTTAATCATTTATTCGATGTGTACCATGAAGAAGCGAATAAAAGTGGGTATAATCGCGAGCGTGGTGACCGGATTGTGTTAATACGCGATGTATTCGTCTACGATACCGAAGAAGAAGCAAAACATTGGCAATCAAAAGGCGCTGGATTCATTTGGAAAGATTGGTTCGCTCCGGATGGATTTAATGCGTGTAACTTGCGTGAAGGAGAAACAGTGGATCAACTAACAGGGGAATATGATGAACTCTTGGAACGTGGTTTCTGTATAGCCGGAACACCGGAGCAAGTAAGACAACAAATCGAGCAGTTAATAAAAGAAACAGGCGTGAAACATTTGATGTTCTTCAATTTTACTAGAGCGATTCCACAGGAAAAAGTAATGCGTTCACTAGAGTTATTCTGTACAGAAGTAATGCCTCATTTTACCGAAGATAAAGTAAAAATTACACAAAGGTAAAGATCAACGGTTCCTGATTTTCATACTACCAGCCTCAATTAGAATACAGGCGTATCTTTATCAGATAGAATCTCCAAACATTGTTTAAGAACTTTCTTCTTTACAGTTTTTAAATCAAGAAACAGCAGGGTCCATAGCGGTTACTAAAGTAGCTCGGACCCACTTTTCTGGAAAACAGCATAGAATATGCAGGAAGATTTTCAGATAATGAGATGAGTCAAACTTCAGAAAATTCTCCAAAAGATATTCAATATTAAAAAAACAGATAACCGATTTGAAGATTAATCCAGTTTATCAGGCGAGTTAAATAGATTTTACCCGTATTGAGAGAACATCACTTTATAAATTGAAATTCATGGTTACGATATTAAAAAATTAAAGTAAGTATGAAAAGCGTATTTAGAATTAGGGGGTAATGATATGAGAACGGGTGTACGAGTGACTGTGGTGGATAGTGGTCGTTTGGATATTAATAAAGGGATACTTATGACTGGGGCAGAAGGAAAAATCACTGTACCGACAAGCGTTTGGATTATCGAGCATCCACATAAAGGTGTAATCCTTTTTGATACAGGGGTCAACTATAATGTGGCGGATCCTGAAGCAGCGGAAAAATATTGGGGACCGGGTAAGCGTGACGCATTAGGTTGCAGTATGACACGTGATGAAGCCATTGATCGTCAGTTAATGAAACTGGGATATAAGTTGGATGATGTAAAATACGTCATCTTATCTCATCTGCACTTAGATCATGCGGGTGGTATGTGTCATTTTCCGAACGCAACCTTTGTCGTGCAAAAGAGCGAACTGCGTTATGCGTGGTGGCCTGATTCATGGCCAGGAATAGTGTATTGCTACAACGATTATAAGGATACGAGAGGATATAACTTTTTACAAATCGAAGGAGATATTGACTTATTTCAAGATGGAAGCATTAAACTTATCAAGACTCCAGGACATACACCAGGACACCAAGCTGCGATTGTTCGATTGGAGAATCGAGGTCCTATATGTTTGGGTGCGGATGTGGCTCATCTTAAAGAGGCATACACAAACTTGGCCCCGATGCCTTATGATTGGAACACCGAAATTCTTACCAACTCTTATATGAAGGTTCGTGCTATTGAGAACGCAGGTATACCAATTTATCTTTCACATGAACCTAAAGACTTTCATGAATTTCCAAATAACGGTAATTGGGCAGATTAATTAACAGAGGAAGAAGAAAATGCTCATTTTTATTACTACACTGTTTAATTCAAATATAACTCTTTGAAACAGTGTAGTAACACACTAGATAAAGAGGGATAGAATAGCAACAGAAAAGGATAAAAGAACTATTTGTCTAAAATAAACGATATTAAGATGAAAATTATAAAAGTAGTTAAAGGTTATTCATGATTTGTGGGGTATTTACCTAATTATCTCTCATCTATTTCCAAGATAATTAAAAATTAGAATAATTAATCTTTTGATGACAATAAATTAAGTTATACATTTTCCAGCGTATATTTTTGAAACAATTATCAATGATGTAGAAAGTAGCTTAAAAGAGGTAACTAAGGAAATGTCTTATTAAAGGATACTTAAATAGATTAATTAACGCAAATCAAAGGAAAACTTTAGTAGAGAGGGAGTATTAATTTATGTCCTTAATTTCTTATTCGTATTTTATGCCGACGCGAGTGGAGTGCGGTAATGGGATATCTGGAAAGATAGGGGAAATGATTATAGAATTGGGAGCTACCAGAGTACTCATCGTAACAGATAAAGGAGTGCGGGCAGCCAACCTTTTAGAAGGAATTGAAAAATCACTCCTATCTGTAAACTTAGACTATGATATTTTTGATGAGGTGGAACCGAATCCTTCTGTTGAAACGATTCATAAGGGTACCCAGTACCTTAGTCTTCATAATAGCGATGCTGTACTGGCTGTAGGTGGCGGGAGCAGTATTGACGCCGCTAAAGGAATAGCTGTGATGGCGACAAATTCCGGAAATATATTGGATTATGAAGGAGTAGAGAAGATTAGTATTCCTCCACTTCCAATCATAGCAGTTCCAACAACGGCTGGGACAGGGAGCGAGGCAACAAATGCTACGGTTGTAACTAATAAAGAAAAATCGTTTAAATTTGGTGTAATTAGTTCATATTTATTTCCTAGCTTAGCTATATTGGACCCAGCACTTACTCTACAACTGCCACAGGGGTTAACAGCAGCACCTGGTATGGATGCACTAACACATGCAATTGAATCTTATACATCCAAAGCGGCTAACCCTGTTAGTCAGGCACTTGCGATTCAAGCCATTAAAATGATTGGCGAGAATTTAACAAAAGCCTACTTTGTCGGGACAGATATTGAAGCCAGGGAAAATATGCTTGTCGCATCCATGATTGCTGGGGCGGCATTTGCACAGTCACGATTAGGAAATGTACATGCAATCTCTCATACGCTTGGGGGAGTCTTTAATATCCCGCATGGAATCGCGAACGCAGCTCTGCTGCCTTTTATAATGAAGTTTAATCTCCGTGCATGTCCAGATAAGTACAAGGATATAGCATTGGCTTTGGGAAATAATGTTGCTGGTTTATCAACTATGCAGGCAGCTGAAAAGGCAATTGACACGGTCATTGAAATGAATCAATCCATGAATATCCCACTTAATATCAAAGAGTTTGGTGTCTCATTGGAATATGTACCGAAATTGGTGGAGGATGCCATGAGAAGTGGAAATGTATTTGTAAATCCTAGACTTACAAATGCTGAAGATATTCAATTAATTATTGAGAGAGCATATTACGGCACTTTAAAAGAATCGGAAACTAGCTCCCCAAAAACATTCCTCGATTCGAAGGTTCCCTCCCACTTAAAACAGAGGATTGAGATCTAAAATCACGTTTGACTATAAGATTTACTGTGAGAGTGACTGTTGTAGCAGAATTTGACGAACTTTCGAGAATTCGAATGAGGGAAGGAAGGCATTTAGATAGCAGAAAGTGATTGATAAAATCTAAAGACCTATCTTGACTATGTAACAGGAAAGTGGATTGTCACACCAACACTAGTAATTATCGGAGAATTACATCTTCACACTTGCAACAACGCATGGCCAAATAATAGGTCCAACAAATGTTAGGAATTTACTGTTACTTTGCCAGAAGTAGCAAGTGTAAAACTAGTTTGAGCTATGCATTCAATTTGAGAAGAAATTTAAAATTAATATGAAGAGAGGTAATTATTATGCCATACGTAAATATCAAAATTACCAATGACAAGGTGGATCCAGTGAAAAAAGCGTTACTGATTAAAGGGGTAACACAGCTTCTAGTGGACGTACTCGATAAGAACCCCAATGCGACTTTCGTGGTAATTGATGAGGTTAATACTGACAATTGGGGTATTGGAGGAGAAACAATCACTGCTCGTAGAAAACAGTAGTAGAAAAAATAGTTCTTTTCTCAATTACTCTTGGTAAAAGGGGTAACCTAGATGAGATTGCTTCCTTCGTATGTCGCTTGCCTCTAATCTCGTACCGTCCATGACGGGATCGGAAATTATGTTTGATATAGGAGCACAACCGAGCATTTAGCCATATAGATACACAATATATGCATTTAAGAAGTATCATAAAGCCAATACAAAAAGGCCTCACATTGTGTGTGGCCTTTTCATCCCTTATTTTATGAAAATACCACACAATTGCTGCTCCAGCAACGCCGGACTTAAGCCCAAAATTCAGTAAAACTTCTCTATATATGACGAGTTTCTTCTATTATATATACTCTCCAAACACATCTGATTTCCACAAATGAATCGCATGGCGTTCTTTTTCAAAAACCTTCTCCAAATAAATTTCTGTAGCGGATAGCTGCTCATGGCCCAGACTCTTCATAATCTGATAGACATCCACTCCATTTAAGTGAGAAATGATGGCAAAAGCATGCCTAAAGGTATGAGGACCAATGGAAGAAGAACGAAACTTCAAAAAAGGCAATCCACTCTCTTTAATGGCTTTTGTTAGGTATTGAGACAAATAAGAGGGAGAGTAGGCACGGCCAGTATTGGTCGTAAAGAGCGGATCGTCTCCTTCCGCTGCGTCTATATCGTCGATTCCTCTAGCTGAACGGAACATGCGAATACTTTTCATTCCTTTTTCTTTCAGTGGGATTTGCCTTTTTTTATTTCCTTTACCTAGGACCTCTAAAAAGTATGTACTGGTAATGGAATCATATTGAAGATCCTTGACTCGGAGTCTTGTAAACTCTTCATTACGCATGCCTGTCATCGTTAGGATATGAATGATCGAAAAAACGATGGGGTGGTTGATTTCTCTGAAGTAATCAAGTAGCTGAATGACTTCCTTTGGTCCCAAATCACGGTTCGGCCGATCATCTTTACGAATATTGATCTTAAAGAAACCTTCATGAATGGGTTCCGTGATATAGCCTGATTCGAACAGGAATTTCAAAAAACTCTTAATGATGGTTGTCTTTCTGGATAATGTGGCAACGGAATACGCTCCTTTTGTTAAGACATAGGGGCTGTTTTCTGATAACCATTCCTGATATCTTCGAATGTGCCGGGTAGATAAAGATTTAAAGAGGGAGCCCTCCACAACTTTTTCCAAGTCAATACTGATTTCCACCGAATAAGTGAGTAATTGTTCAATAAATTGAGTAAGTTCTCGCTCATAGGATTGGACGGTGCGGGTGGACTTTTCATGTTGCCGTTTTAAATGTTCTCGCCTATGAAGATACCACTGTAGCATGTCTATATCGTTAAAGTCTGAAAAAGGATGATGCCCATCCTTTTCTGCCGTATCTAATCGTTCTTGTAACGTGTGGATTGAAATGTCTGACAAACTTTTTTTCCACTCACTGCTCTGAATCTCTTTTTTTTTATCTATCAGTTCATGCATACCTGTAACCATAACTTTTATAATCCACCTACCAATAATATAAAGTCTAAATTTATTATTTTTCTTTTTTATAGTTGCTCATTATATTATATCAAACTACAAGAGTTAATAAATTATGGGAGACCTAAATAAATTCTATATTTATTTAGGTGCACGATAATTATTCTATAATTAGATTCACAAATTATAATAATATTGTTGAATTCAACTATTAAATCATAATGGTTATATAAGATGAATTTATAAATATACTTATGTAAATCGATTTTATGTATTATGATAGATATATGAAATAATTAGTAACTCTTGAGTGGGCAGGCATATAACAATAAAAGATAAAAGGTGAATAGACGAATTATGAATAAACTAAACCATAAAAAAAACACACCGACTGTATCCTATGAAATTGAGGAATCTGTTTATGTTCTCCAAACATGTACGGAAGAAGAAGATCCAGAGAGTTTTTACTACTTTAAACAATTTGAAAAAAAAGAAGGCGTGATTTTGGAAGTGATCGAACACCCACGTCTCCAATATCGTGTGAAATTTGGCCAAGCGGAAGCAGTCTTGTATCATGAGGAATTGACGAATGGGAACCAACAAGATGTTCCCATAACAGGAACGGATAATCAAGAAGGATGGGAGGGGGGTAAAGTGGAATGGTATACACAAAAAGAAGTAGCTGATTTATTAGGCGTATCCAAGGCAACGGTCTACCATTATGGAAAGCAGAAGAAAATCATTAAAATCCTGGATCCACATCGTTTACATAAAGAGGCCCGTTATGAAAAAGCGGAAGTGGATCGATTAGTCTATGAAAAGCAATCTTTCCCTACTGGTATGAGTCCCAATGAGGTTGCAAAGAAATTGGGGTTATCTGTACAAAGTGTTTATAAGTATATCCAAGATGGATCAATAAAAGCCGAGGCTGTCCCTTATGGTGATGAAAGAATCACGTATGTAATTTCGGAAACAGCCTATCAGGAAGCAGAGAAGTCACTCAAACCAACTGAAACACAGCGTCCAAAAAAATATGAATATTATGATTCGAAAAATGACATGGCTTTGTTTCAAAGATTTCATTCGTCCAAAATACCAGAGGCACGTGTGGTTCGTAATGAAGAAAATGTATTTGGTTTTTACCTACCCAATATCCAAAAGTTGTTGACATATGAAGAAGGAATTAATAATTATGCCTTAAAGCCATCATACTCCATCCATCAGACTACTTTGGATTATAAAGGCTACGTTGAGCTTCATGTCCCAAAAAATGAAGTTGTATTTTATCCATTCCTTGACTATTTATATGAAATTTGGGGAGTAGAAAACATTCGACTTAGAGAACAAAGTGAAACAGTTTTACTCTACATCAAGGCAGGGGAAAAGCCGTTAAAAACTGAGGTGTTTGGTATTGCAGATCTCTTACCGTATTTAATCAGTGGAGAAATACATCATGAAGATGATATTTTGATATTGCGTAGTTCCAATAGAAAAACTAGTTTGGAGTTACCTATCGAATTGTTAGAAACAATTTCAGATTTAGCTGAACAAGAAGGGATTAGTATCAGTAAATGGGTTGAGCAAAAATTATCTTCGATAATAAAATAACTATATAAAAGTTTTTTATAGCGAAAATGGTGCAAAGGCAATCTCATCTGGATCCTACAGGCTAAACTTTACGGCCCTGAATGATTTGATCCTGACTTCGGAAAAGGTACAGAGTCGGCATTATCTAAATTCCGGAAAGCAAAAATGATAGGTACAAGAAGGCAGGTAACCCAACTTTCTGTAATTTATTTACTTCATAACAAAATGGATGAATATTAAAGTTTTATTCACTATAAAACAAAAAAAGCCTTTCCATTAAAGATATACTACAAGTAAAATGCTAAGCGAAGAATACTTAGAAGAGTTCGCTAACATTTTTTTTCATCTGAGTTCTCCTGAAATATGGAAGTCTCTTTTTTAGTTAATGTAAATATTCGAAGAAATTGTTGTTTGAATGGAGCATAGCGGGATCGAACCGCTGACCTCTACACTGCCAGCGTAGTAAGGATAATTTTCTATAGTTTACTAAAGCATCCAAACATGGCTTTATATCATGGTTTATGAGGTGTTTATCAGTTTTGAAATGAACTGTAATTTCCGGTGGCTTTCTATAGTTTGTGACCAAAATGTTGCCAGTGAGTGACCAGTAATTTGATGTGAAAACTGTATTTTTTGTATAGGAAACAGTAAAATTTTGAGATGTGATGGTATGCTCAATATAAAATATAGCCTTCTTTGGTTAGCCGTCAAAGAGGGCTTTTTTATAAAAGTAATTGTTGAATGGATAATACCTATTACCCAGACGGGTGTTGTCATGTTGCCCGTTCAACTCATTGTGAAGTAGCTTTTAAAGGATTTTTGAAAATAGAAAACATCTGCTTTCTGGAGAGATTGTTTTGGGAAGTGGTGAAAGCATAGAATATAAAAAGCAATTTGTCTTATTAGAAGAAGCAAGGCCCTGAGTACTTAGGGCCTTTCATAAAACTATAATGTAGACAAATTACTTGTCCCTCTATCCATTATTAACTATCCTCATTTTCAACCCACTTAATTTTTGAATCTCGTTGTTTATTTGTTAAATTATTAGACTCAAGGTATTTATAATTATCTGTATATTGTTCATATCCTACTTCAAATCCAGCTAAAACAGTAGATTCGATTTCATGACAATCTATGTTCATTTTGCGGAACTTACCAGAATAGAAGTTTAAAATTAACCTGTCAATTTGTAAGGTAACTGAAAAAATATGAATAGTTTCCCAACTATACTTAACAAAATCCTTACTTTCATTTTCTTCTTTATTTTTTAAATGTTCTTTTTTTATTAGTTCTAGTTGTTCATCTGTTACTATTTTTTCCGAAACCCAATGACATTTAATTGTTTGTTCATCAATGGTAGGGTTTAGAATTCCATATTGTTCATGATACCCTTCAGCTCCTAAGGCAGTTAGTTTCATTTCTACTTGCTTATAATCTACTGGAAAGGGCAATCTAATCTCAATATCATACCAAGTGTTAAAATCAGCCTCAGAAAAACCCGTTAATATTGTCCCTGTTACCTTACAATGGATGTTTTCAGCAAAGATTCTTTCCATATCAATAGAATGAATTTCTTTTAGTTTGTTTTTTGTTATTTTATGATCCCTATCACTATCAAGGTTTAAACTAAATAACTGTTCATGAGTAGGTAAACTTCCTACTTTAGGAATAACTATTAACCAAAGAAGCAATAAAACAAATAAAAAAAGGATAAAACAAGCTATGATAGCAAAGGCCTGCACTTTCCAGGTGTAATGATGTCGAAAAATGAAATATAACCAGGAAAAGCCAACAAATACTATAGTTAAGCATGCGAGTAATATTACAAGAATTCGTGTGAAATTAAACTTTGTACGAGTCAAATCACGGTAATGATTGTAATACCACGAAAGCTTCTTCTCAGAATCTAGGGTGATAGATCTATGCTGTAAATAAAAGGATTGAAGTGACCAAAGAACTTCACGTGCTTTCTCAATATTTTGCTGTGCATTCATTGTAACAAATATTGCAATAAGTCCTACTAGAGATAACAACCCACCAGTGATACCAAATAATATACTTAAATCCATCCCTTTCAAATAACCACCCCCTTTCAATGTCCAACTTTTTTGTTTTAGAATGTTCTACTGGATCATGAACTAAATAAAATAAATTATACAATATGCGCAATAGATATGTTACAAAATTGGAAAACTGAGTAAAACATTTTTATTATAAGGAAGAGATGGTGGACATAACTATAAACGGTAAACACTACTACATTATTCTATCTGCGATCACCACTCAAGCCATTGTGGATTTAAGTCAATAAGTTGGACACAAAAAAGGAGGATCATGCTACCTTTCGAGTTTGACCAGCAAAAGCTTAGGGAGTCAATGCTTAGTAAGGGGATAGAAATTCTAACTGAGAGAGGGAAAGAAAGCAAAATCTAAAAGGAGTTTGTCAGGGAGTATTACATATTGATTTCGTATCTATGGGAAAACTTTTCGTTATATAGTAGTGAGCAACTATGGAAACGGTGATGTCCATGCGGTGAGTGCTTGAGCCGCATGGGCTTTTCCTATGGAAAAAAGTCGGATTTTCGAGGTTGCCTTTTATTTATTAACCGAATAAATGTTGATGTGTTGAAAGAGCAACAAAAATGGCTGAGGATAAATTTTAAAGTAGATTTATTTAGGATTAATCGAAGGGAATCGTATCATAAGTAACTGCGAAAAATTTGGATTAATTAAGGGGGACCTTTTAAAAATAAGAAACAAGGGTTACTTAAGACCTATAGTAATTGCAGGGGATTAGAAGATTTTGTAGAATGAAATATAATAGGAAAATAGACAAAACTATAGTAGACATATATTTAAAATACAACAAATGTTAATAATGAAGGGATATTGTATGGCAGAAATATTACCTAAATCTCCTGATTATTATGATACCGGTAGTTCAGGAGAACGAAGAATTTATGATTCACTCCAAAAGAATTTGAACGATAATTGGCTAGTTATACACTCATTTAGATGGATAAAGCTCCAATCATCTAGTGGGAGGAAATCTCAAGGTGAAGGTGATTTTATCTTATTCAATAGGTTTAAAGGTATTCTTGAAAGGCAAGCTTTTTGGGAAATCAAAAGGCTTGCCTTTTATTTATAGGCTCTGTTAGAGGTCTTGTTGAATTACTTATGGAGATAACAGGGTAGGTTTGTTGCTGTTAATCTTTATTCAAAGTGAGCCAGGTTGTTGAATTATTGAAGGATTTAAAATTTTGAGCGGAAATCATTCTTTGTTAATAAAATTAAAAGTGAAAATTTTAAAAATATATTGTTCAAAATGATTTTTTTCTATTTTCACAAAATAATAGGTAATTTGTAGTAAAATAGTATAATGATGTGAGTAATTAGAAAGGGGAATTTTGTTGGAGAGAACAGCGGATTATACAATACAAGGATTTATTTACCAATTTAATAAAACGTTATTAGAGATTCTAAATGATAAAGACGATTCTATGATATCCATTGAAGGTATAGTAGAAGACATTGAAGTGAAGACTCCTCTAGTAACTAAAGCAATACAATGTAAATATCATGAAGCAAGTGAAAAATTTCAACTCAGTACAGTATATAAACCAATACTTCAAATGATGGATCATTATTATGAAAATACAACAAGTCGCATAGAATATAGGTTATATGCCCATTTTCCAAGTGAAAATTCCGGAACGGAAATTAAATTAACTGAAGAACAAGTGAAAAAAATATTTGAGTCTACTGATAAAAAGTATAGAAAATTAATAGAGAAGTTAAAAGGTAAAGTTGATATAGCTCTATTCTTAGAAAGATTTACGCTCGAGTTTGGTTTACCCTTAACGAACTTAATAGAAGATGTAAAGGAAGCATTATGTAGTAATGACTTACCAAAAGACAGTATAGATGAATTATTTTATCCTAATGCTATTCAAATTATTGCAGATTTAAGTATCATTCATGATTCGGACCTGAGGAAAATAAAAAACTCAAAACTGATTAAAGATTTGCTTCACATTAGAAAAACTGCTGTAACTAGGTGGACGAGGTCCCTAAAAACTTTAGACATCATATTAAAAACAAAAAAGAAGCAGTTAAATTCAAATTTAGCAAAAAACTCAAGATTACGTTATTTTTTAGTTTCTGAATCTTCTGTTGATAATTTTGATGAAGAAATAGTAACGTTTATTACGGATTATTTAAATAAATATCACTTTAAAGAAGTACACGATAAAACTCCAATATTTTGTTTAGATTGTAGCGAGGAAATTTTTCATAGTATAAGAATTAGACTTCATAGAAAAAATATAAAATTTAATGATGGTTTAGTGACTGATACATTTTTTGATAAAACCAAATTTTCACTTGACCCTGTAAGGACTAAAATTGGAAAATCCTTATACACAGAATTCTTTTTAAAATTAAAGCGATATGATAACAATATCTTAGAAATTTTTAACGAGAATAAATGTGATGATTTTTTCGTCTTTATGGGGAATGTTCCAAAAGAATTAGATCTTCAGGATATAAATCTTGAACAAGTCGATTTAAATGAAATTAAGCAAATCAGATATATTATGGGAATGAGTGAATCATATGAATAATAACATTGGATCTGTAATTTCAAGTTCACCTGACTTAATTTTAATAGGTATAAATAGTCTGAAAAATCTTGAAGACAACAAAGATAAATTACAAATAGGACAGTATCTTAAGGTATCTGATGGTAATAGTAATTTTATAATATGTGTTATAAATAATATTAGAGCTTTAGATTACAATATTCAAGATGATCTCAAATTAATAATTGAGAGCCAGCCAATAGGCAGCCTAGTAGAAGATAAGTTTTTAAGAGGTACTAAATCCTTACCCGTACCAACTGAACCGGTATTTATTCTTAATGATGGGCTTATGGATAGGATTTTTAAGGCTAATGGTGATTATAATTTCCCTATGGGTGTACTCTCACAGAATCAGGCTATAGAGGTAAAAATAGATGGGGATAAATTTTTTGGAAAACATGTAGCTATCGTAGGATCTACGGGTTCAGGTAAATCATGTACTGTTGCTAGGATAATACAAAATGCAGTGGGAATAAATGATGCTAAAAACTTAAATATTGGAGAAAGGAAGAATTCCCATATACTAATTTTTGACATTCATTCCGAATATAAGTCTGCTTTTACTTTAGATGAAGAACAAGAATTTACTTTGAATAATTTGTCAGTAGATAAACTAAAGCTTCCGTATTGGTTAATGAATTCTCAAGAGTTAGAATCATTATTTATTGAAAGTAACGAAAATAACTCTCATAATCAAATATCTATGTTTAAGCAAGCAGTTATTCTTAATAAAGAGAAACATAACCCAAGTGTCAATGAGATAACTTATGATACACCAGTTTATTTTAGCATTAAAGAGGTTTTTAATTATATAGAAAATATGAACAGAGAAGTCATTGGGAAATTGGCAGGGGAAAACTGTCCTAAACTATTGAATGGAACGCTAATTAATGATAGAAAAGAGCATTATTTTGATACATTACTTGAATTTGTTCCTCAATCAACAGCTGCAGCAACAAAGGCATCAAACGGTCCCTTTTGTGGGGAATTCAATAGATTTACATCAAGGTTTGAGACTACAATAAGTGATAAAAGATTAAAATTCATATTAGATCCTCATAAAGAAGATGGAAGTATATACTCAACACATGATTTTGAAGAAATAATGCAACAGTTTTTAGGATACTTAAATAGATCAAATATTACCATAGTAGACCTTAGTGGCATACCTTTTGAAGTATTAAGTATTACAGTAAGTCTTGTGTCTAGATTAGTTTTTGATTTTTGCTTTTACTATTCTAAAATGCAGCATGATGATGATTTATTAAATGATATACCAGTAATGATTGTGTGTGAAGAGGCACATAATTATATCCCTAGAACAGGTGGAGCAGAGTATAATTCCTCAAAAAAATCAATAGAAAGAATTGCTAAAGAAGGAAGGAAATACGGATTAAGCCTCATGGTTGTTAGTCAAAGACCTGCGGAAGTATCAGAGACAATTTTTGCTCAGTGTAATAACTTTGTCTCTTTGCGTTTGACTAATAGTAATGACCAAAATTTTATAAAGAACCTCTTACCGGATAGCACAAAGAATATAACACAAATCTTACCCAGTTTATCTTCTGGAGAATGCATTGTAGTTGGTGATTCGATTATTATGCCAACCATTATAAAACTTGATAAACCAAATCCAGAACCAAAATCCCAAAGTGTAAAGTTCTTTAATGAGTGGCAAAAACCATGGAAAGAAATTTCGTTTGTAGAAATTCTAAGACGTTGGCGCAAAGAAGAAGGGATAGAATAGATAATTAAAATATTAATTATTTTATAAATAATAAAACAAGCAGTCCATTAACTAGAGTAATTAATCTCCAAGAAAAGGGAGTATTTATAAAATACTTAAAGGATGAGAGATACTCCCTTTGGCTTTTGCAGCTATGTATCTACTATGAGATGCCAGAATATAATCTTAAAGGTGGAGAAACATCTTGAGAATTAGTATGGAAGGTTGTTGTCGTAAATTTATCAAAAAATTTATTATATCAATTTATAGGCATGATTTCTTCTGAAAATACAGGGACATTACCTACATCCTTCTGATTTTTTAAAATAGGAAATTACCTAAAGCTTGAACTAGGAATTCATTGCAAACAGCACATTTAGTGCTGTTTCGGCTCCTGGTGATATAAGAATAAATTGAAATATTTCCACCTTAAACAGTTGATAATATACAAATGACTTAAAGACTAAATCAGTGGTACGTGCTAAAAATAATGTTAAAGACCTTTATTTCAAAGTCAGTGATTTTCACTTTGAAGAAGGTATTTCGATAACTGACGCCATTATTAAGCTTAAGGCGAACGGACTGCCATTTCAGCATTGTTCTAATTAGGAGCTACTAAAAAAGGTTCCATCTTCTCTCAATTGCTAGGAATATAAATGTAAAAGAAATTCAAATGGCAAAGAGGACTTATTATCCCTACTTTTTCTCTAATGATTAAACTTGATACTCCATTTCCAAATGAACTTATCAATGCATTTAAGCGTTGTAATATTTTCAAATAATTAACTGCCTATTCTTTTAAAATTCACATTTAACTAACGCATAAACTAAAAAGTGTTTTTAATGGTAAAATATAAACAAAGTTCTGTATTAGAAAGGGTAGTTATATGGAAAGAAATCAAACATTGTTATTCGATCCTAGGATAATAAATAAAGAATTACAATATTATCATCCAGAAAAGATGGAAGAATCCATGGAGTTAATAAGGAACTGGATAAAAAATCAAGAAGTTATCATGACATTATCTGAAAAAGAATAACAAAGTCAGTTTCTAAATGATATATTCGTGGATATTTTAGGATATTCCGCAGTTACATCAGGAAAAGAAAATTGGGAAATCGAAATTGAAAAGTCGACAGAAATAGATTCCACTGTTCCTGATGCCATTTTAGGAAAGTTCAATAAAGATCAGCGATCTACCACTGTTGTAGTTGAATTAAAAGGACCTAAAGCAAAACTCGACTTAAACCAAAAAAGAGGTAATAAGAGTTATGGTACACCAATTGATCAAGCATTTTTGTATGCATCAAAATATGAAGGATGCAAATGGATAATTGTCTCTAATATTTATGAAATTAGAGTTTTTCAATATGGACGTTCACAGGCTACCTTCGAAAGATTCATATTAAGTGAATTAGCTGAATTAGAATTTGAATTTAAAAGGTTCCATTTTTTATTGACGAAAAGGAATCTCTTAGCAGAAAGTAATAAAACAAAATCAAAAGTTGACGAATTGGGAGAAATAAGATATAAACAACAGCAATTTATAACAAATGAATTTTATACTTTTTATAGTGTATTACGTAAAAACCTTTGGATAGGTTTAATAAAAAATAATCCTACATACGATAAGTCTGTTTTGTTGGAAAAAGCTCAAAAGATTCTCGATAGAATACTTTTTATACGTTTTTGTGAAGATTTATCTTTATTACCACCCACTACTTTAAGCGACTCAATAGAAGAAGGAGAAAAGGCAGTAAGGGTATCAATTTGGGTTTATTTGCAGAATTTATTTCGGGACATTGATCGTGGTAATACTGAATTTAAAATTAACAAATTTAATGGTGAGTTATTTAAAAATGATCCTATTTTAGATTATTTAAATGTACCAAATAGCATATTTAAAGAAATTAAAGGTATTTTTGATTATAACTTCACTACGGACCTTGATGTAAATATTCTAGGCCACATATTTGAACAATCAATTAATGATATCGAAGAGCTAAAAAAAGAAACAAGTAGTACAAGGAAGCTAGAAGGTATATTTTATACTCCAGATTTTATTACAGAATACATTGTGGAACATTCTGTTGGAACATGGCTAGAAAACCAAAAAAATAGGCTAGGTATAAATAACCTAGTAGATTGGGATAAAACAGAAGATAAGGGTTGGAGAAAGAGGTACATTCAAGATCATATTGATTTTTGGGTTGCTTATAGAGAAGTTCTAAGAAATATTAAGGTAATTGATCCAGCTTGCGGCAGCGGTGCTTTCTTAAATAAGGCCTTTGATTATTTATATACAGAAAATTTAAACGTATCTAAGACTATAAGAACACTAGAATTTATTATAGAGGACCAATCACTCGAACAGACCATTGAAATAACTGAACTAATTGGTATTGATAAATCTATACTAAAAAATAATATTTTTGGTGTTGATTTGAACAAAGAATCTGTTGAAATAACAAAACTTTCTTTATGGATAAAAACAGCTAATATTAATGAGCCTTTAACTGCTTTAAATGAAAATATCTTAGTTGGAAACTCGGTTATTGATGATAACGATATTGTTAAGGACAGAGCCTTTAATTGGAGTGAAAAATTCAAAGAAATAATGGAAAATGGAGGATTTGATGTCGTTATTGGCAATCCACCTTATATTCCTATTGAATTTATTCCTCCATCAGAAAAAGCTTTTTTACAAAGTAAGTATCAAAATTATTTAACAAGTAAATGGGATATGTCTTCCGTTTTTATAATAAAATGTTCGGAACTTCTAAATGAAAATGGATATTTGTCTCTTATTATCCCAGTAACATGGCAAACCGGACCAAACTATATTACTTATAGAAGTAAATTATTTAGTGAAAATCTTTCTCTAGAAAGACTTATTAATTTACCTTTCAATATGTTTCCCGATGCATATGTAGATACTTGTATTTTTGTTGCAAATAAGAACTTTGATTCAAACGAATATCTTGGTTATCAATATGAAAAAAGAGAAAGACTAAATAAAATTAAACTACATGATATAACAATGGATAGAATCAGCAAGATAAATTATATCGGACATGATAATTTTAAAATCTTCCCTAGACTTTCTGCTTATAAACTATATGGTAAAATAAAGAAACAGCTAAGAAATTCGCGCCAATTTAAACAGCTTGGAGATATTACTATATCAACACAAGGGCCCGTTAAAAGCCAGTACACATATTACAATAGACCAATTAACGAAAATTGTTTCCCTTTCTTAGAAGATGGACAAACCTATCGATACTCACATAATATACTTAAGAAAAATTATATTGATCTTAATAACAAAAAAAGTTTAATAAAGTATTATATAGGGAATCCGAAAATTTTTATGAGGCGAATAATTAATCGACAGGATAGGCTAATGGCGACAATAATATATGAAGATTTGGTCACTAAAAAGGACATTAATCCATTTATATTAGTTGATAAAAGTTTCCATCCGTTGTATATCCTAGCTCTCCTAAATAGTAAACTGCTTTCATATATTTATATTAATTTCTCAAGTATCGCAACTAAGGATGACTATCGTCAAACAACAATGACAGAACTTCGTGAACTTCCAATTAAAACTGTTGATATCAAGACACAAGAACAAATAGGTGATAAGGTAAATAACATAATAAATAACTTAAGTACTTTTAGTCAGACAAGAGATAAGGCAATGAACTTATTACGAAGCGAATATGGTCTTATAAGACTCACTAATAAAATTAATGAATTTTATGATTATCCTATACAAATTTTATATGATGAATTAAAAAATTTAAAAGTTGTAATGGATTTTAAGGCAAAATCCGAGCTATATGATTTCTTCATTCCTATGCAAGCAGAACTTGCAAGATTAAAACAGGAAATAATTTCATTAGATAATGAGTTGGATGATCTGATTTATTCATTGTATTCAATAAATCAAGCTGAAACGGAAGTCATCAATGACTATTTTAAAAAATATAAAAATGAATCCTCATTGTTTTAATCGTAATAACACTACGATGCTAATATTATTATACATTTGATAAGAACAAGAGACCCTATTATGTGTAAGTTTAGTTGGTATTCCCTACAGGTAGACAGAGAAAAAAGAGAGCGTGTTAAATGTTCTTAACAGTCTACCTGGGAGGGGATTTTTCTAAAAAAGGGGGAATGTTTCAAGCATAAAAAGAAGAAATACAGCGAGAAGTCGTTCGTTTGAAGTTGGAAGAGTATGTAAACCTAGTAGGCGAAATGTTTAAAATTATTAAACGTTTTATATTAGAGCGAAATATGTTCTCTCATAGTTAAAACATAAAAAGCTCTATGATTTTCAACAGCATTATTGATAATAAATTTCCTAATTAGGGCTGGAAGATTTTTATGAAAAATTTTATATAATTAGGTAAGAGTAGAAATGGTTAATTAATTTGGAAGATATAAGAGGGAGTAAAAATAATGATTCTGCCTTTGTGGAATGCAGCTTACAAAAACAATGTTTTAAATTTTCTTCTTGTTGGCTGTTCTTTACTTTAACATCTTACGAAAGTCCAATTAGGATGATTTTAAACTATTCGAAGGGGAAATAGTTTAGTTAGAGTTGTTTCATATGTTTAAACATCTTCATGGATTTTTAGGAAGGACATAGTGCTACACTGAAAACTATTAGCGCTTATTTAATAACTTTATTTTAAATTACCATAAATGTTTCAATCTAAAAAAAATCTTGACTGGCTAAAACCAATCAAGGTAAACAAAATTATACTTAATTATATTTATACATTTATTTATATTTTCCTCGTAAATTAGGGGGGAATTTAAGAGAAGAATGGAAACATATTACGCCTTTAGCTAAATAAGAAATAAACAACTTTACTTTTATCGGATCTCCAAAATTCAGATTCTGTAGAGGATTTAAATTGCTGATTATTCTTCCATGAGTTCGTACATTAAATTCTCAAGCCTTTCAACAGCCTCTGTCATTTTCCCCATGACTAAAATGTTTTTTGAAATAATCATTTCCATTGCATCTCTTTTTCATTTTGTTCTTTTTCATATGCTACCTTTTCTACAATTGATTTAAGAAACTCTTGTCTTGATATTGATTTTTTTTTTGCCATTTCATCGATTTTTTTCATTGCTACTGGGTCTATTTTTCTTAAAAAAATATCCATTGTTTAACTCTCCTTTTTGGTAAAACTCAAAATATGGATTTAAAGGCTATAGAGTGAGAAAGAGCATAAGGAAAAATTGATATCACCAAGGGTGATATCCTAGGCAAAGCCTAGTGTTTTATATGATATCGTTAATTTCTTTCAAATGGGCTGAGATGGGACTCCTGATTGATATAGGTGGGCTGACGTGGGATATCTGAACTTTCTCAGATGGACTGAAGTGGGTCTTAAATAATAATTAAAAAGCTGTTATTTAGTGATATCACTAAATGTTAATCAATGTCCCCTTCGCGTCCCCCTATTTAATTGAATGTTATTTAAAAAAAGAGAAGGGAATCTTCTCTTTCATTTCACTTTTTTATTGGTTTTTTCGACGGAATTTAGCAATGTTGTTTCTTAGACTTTCGCCTGTATTTTGACCAATTTGATAGGTGCGTTTAACCGTTTTTACTGATTGACTGTTCCGCACATTATCAGAAATTATGCTTCCAACATGACGAGTTTCTTGATCAGTTCTTTTTTCTTGTATTGGTGTTTTAATATTAGATTCTCCTTGCATTTCAGATGAAACCAAAGGGGAATTTGATTGTGTAAAGGAAAGTGATGAAGGACTGGGACTGTCGTAGTCACCTGACATTTTCTCATTTTTTTGTATATAGCCATTGTTCATTTGGCTTGGCGATTCAAATGAAATGGAGTGTGGACTGTTTACAGCTGCACTCCGTTTTCCATTAACGGAGACACCATTCAGAGCCATTTGATCATGTAATCCCATTACTTTTCCTCTTCCTGTTTGCCCTTCTTCTTGTTGTTGTGGTGCCAATTCTTGTTCAATTGAAGAAGCAACTTCTTGCGTTCCAGTTTCGATTTCCCAGGAACCTTTCGAACCATTTGGACTTTGTTTTTCTTGATTTTGATTATGTGCTTTTAAATCTACAGAACTGCAAACCTTTGGAGGGTGGTTTATAGATTGTGTATGGACGCAACTCCTGATAAACAAAAGTTAACCACTATCTTTTATAACACAACTTATTATATTTATTTAGCTTAGCAAATATTTAGTATTTTGGTAATAAAGGAAGGAGAGTTATTATGTTGAAACTCGGTCATCGGTATTGGAAGGAAGATGAATTGGTTGAAGTGGTATTTGATGATGACAATAATCCTAAATATAGATACGTCCTAGAGTGTATCTGGAAACCTAATACAAAGATAGTTACTTTCATCATGCTCAATCCAAGCGTTGCTGATTATGAAATCTGTGACCCAACGCTCAATCGATGTGTGGATTTTGCACAAAGATGGGGGTTTGGGGGTATGACTATCCTAAATCTATTTGCGTATATTACTCCCAATCCAGATGAACTGTTAGTAGTTAATGATCCTGTTGGTGAGAGGAATGATGAAATCATAGATATAATCATACCTGAATCAGATGAGATTGTTTTTGCATGGGGAGCAGACTATGGTCATTTCTATGGAAGGGATCAATTTATTATTGATAGGCTGAAAGAGTACCAACCCAAATGTATTATTAAGTCTAAAAAGGGTCATCCAAGACATCCCCTTTATTTGAGAAAAGGGCTGGAACTGATAGACTATTTAAAATAGTATAATTTCTGAGATGCTTTTTTGGAAAAAATAAATCCTTATTATTTACTTACTCTCTTTGAAGTAAAGAAACCGTCCAGATATAACATTCTGCTAACGCGACCTTATAGAAAACGGTAAATCCCCAATCAAGATATTCATCTAGCAATATCCATAACGTTGATTTACCACACTTTTTGCACCTCTCGTTAACGACATTACACAATCTAATTTACTTACGGCGCGCACGATGTCATGTTGAAATTTATATTCCAAATTTAAATTGTTTCTAAAATAATCTTGAGTGCGAAATTAACATTATCGCACTCTCATGAGTAAAATCAATAGGAGGGATATCATGATAAAAAAGGTTAATGAAAGCCTTGCACTTGAAGAAATAAAAGGTAATATAATATTCACTCAAAATTTTAAAAATATAGAGAAGGTATTATCTACTTTTAAGGAGTCTAATAAAATCTATATTTTTACATATAGTATGACTGAAGAAATGTTAAAATATTTGAATCAGATTCCTTCGTGGGCTGAAGTTCACTTAGTTGTTAATAATTTAACATTGGAACTAGGATTATTGGAGAAAATTTTACCCGATGAATTTAAATTCCGAATGACTTTATACCTTTGTCCAATAAATCATTCCAAAATAATAGCAACAGACAAGCTCTGCTATATTGGTTCTGCAAACTTTGGATCATATTTTAAATTTGAAGCGGGGATGGTGTTAGAGTCAAATTCACTACTATCTGAGAAATTACATGGCTATCTAGAAAACTTAATGAATTATTCTACATATATTAAGGGACCTGAACTAAATTTAGAGTATGAAACTGTAATGAAACCAATAATTAATGATGAAATGTTAGAAGAAGAGGTTACGAAAAGAGTCTGGGGTAATATTGAAAATTCCATTCACGAGATTAAAGAGGTTATTAGTAAATTAGAAAATACACTAAATAAAGGAAATTATCTATTATATTTTATTATTTATATTAAGAAAATAGTTATTAATATCATAGAATATGATGAAAGAACATGGGAAATTGATACAGGTATCTCCGGTGATTTAGAAAAACTACTAAATCAGGAGATTAAGAGAAGAGATTTGCTTATCAATGAGGTGGAAGAACTGGAGGAACTTATCTTAGATAAGGAAGAGCAAATCAATGGGCTTGAAAGTCTTGACTTTGAAGAGGAAAATCCTAACAGCATTCTTTCTGAAAACCAAGCAAAAATTGCTGAATTTGATTTAAAAATTTTAGAGGCAAAGCTAGACATTATCCAAGATGAGCTAAGTGAAAAATTTGAGGGGCTAGATGAAGAGTCAATAATTCTACTTGAAAGACTTGTACAATTGTTGGAGGATTTTAATGAACAGGATAGAGATCGTATTCGCAGTTCATTAAACAACGCAGTAGTAGAAGATGAAGTTGAAGTATGGTCGATGGTTCAAGAATATAATTTACTTGAATTAGGAAAATTTGTCTCAGAAACAGAAATGAATCTTTTTAGGAAGCGGCTGGGTAAACAAAGTGAGTTCTTAAAAAGTAAGTATAAATAATTACATAAGATAGTCTGTTCTAAGGTATAGTAGGGCATTGACTGGCAATATATATTTGAAAATATAGCGATACGGTTAGAGTGTGAAAATAGCCAATATCGCACTCTTAAATTTTTGCTACCATTAGATGAAGTTGTTTATAATTTCATCACCAGTATCAACAAAATCTTCAATCAGCTCTCCTACTGATATCATGCCTTTGTACTCAGCATGAATTAATTGACATTCTTGTTTCGCGCCTCGTATTTCAGGTTTAAATAAAGTTAAATAAAGTTGTTTAGTCTAAAGTGTATTTCTCAACATGCTAACATTTTGCTAACGTCCTCCCCCGAAAAACGGTAAACCCCCGTTAAAGATGTTACAACCAAAAACATCCAAAACGTTGATTTACCGCACTTTCCGCACTTAATGTTAACAATATTACACTCTAGAAGACTGTGGGCGGCATGATGTAATTAGGGTTTTAAAACCTTTTATATCAACGTCTAAAATGATAATATGCTTTTCTTGTCCTCGGATTTGTCCTCGTTTTATAAAAAACATGGCAACCTATGACAAAAAGTTAACTATAGGAGAAGGTCTTTCATCAGTTTGCTAAACTGTTGGGAGGCCTTTTCTTCCATATTGGCAGTCAAAAGATTACTTGTAGTTTTGAGACAGATTTTTTTGTGTACTATTAACTTCTTATAATTTATCTTATGTAAACTAAATAAATTGTAAACTATGAATAACCGTAACTATTACCCCTCACCTCCATGGAATAATAGTAGCATTAATTTAAAGAGGTGTACTATGAAGTTGTTAAAAAAGGACGAAGATAAAAAGGGATAGAGCTGTTCATATTTGGTTTTTGTAAAATTGTTAAAGAAAAAAGGGGCCTTTTAAACAGCCCCATGGATTGGAAAAGGTATTAATTTTGGTATTTCCCTGGTTGAAATTTTCTTTAAACGTTCTCAAATATAGAATCCTATGTTAGAAGTGAACTCACGGGAATTTTTGTTTTGCTCCGTTTAAATTAACTAGCTTTATCCATATCTATTTGGTTTGTATTCTTCCCTAACATGGAAACGGCCACGATAGAAATTAGACAAGCGACAATAAGATAAATACTGATCGGAACAGAACTACTAAAGGTATTTAATAAATACACACATAGTAATGGAGATAAACCTTGGATTGCAGCTGAAAGCTGATAGCCTAGTGACGTTCCGCTATACCTTAGATTGGCCGGAAAACACTCTGCAATCATTGCTGCTAAAGGTCCATATACTGCTCCAGCACCAAGAATAGATACGCACATTGCTACAACAACCAATACTGTTATCTTTGTATCCATAAGCCAGAAGAATGGGAATGCAACTAAAATGGTCAATAAACTTCCAATATAAAATACGACTTTCCTATTATATTTGTCTGATAAATGTGCCGCATAGAGGATCACGATGATCTCGACTATTGCTACTAATAAGATGGTATTAGTTAGAAACTGTTTATCTAATTGTAGATATTCCGTCCCATAGCTTATAGCAAAAGTAGTAAAAACATAGAAAGGAATACCTTGTGCTAAACTGGATAAAATAACCAGTAATAATACTTTAGGATATTTCTTGAAAACTTCTATAACTGGTTTATTTGCTAGTCGATTTTCTTTCTTCATTTTTGTAAATTGAGGTGAATCTGCCACCCCACGTCGGATAATAAAACCGATCATAACAAGCACAATACTAATCAAAAATGGAATTCTCCATCCCCAAGTATAAAAATTATCTCCTGTTAAAAAGATTGTGAGTGAGACAACTCCTGAAGATAGGAGTAATGCAATGGGGGATGCAATTTGTGTCATACTTCCCATTAAACCCCTGCTTTTCTTAGAGCTCCATTCTACAGATAGTACAACTGAACCTCCCCATTCACCACCGGCACCTAAACCTTGGCAAAAGCGCAAGAATACTAACAGAATAGATACAATAATACCTGCATTTTCGTATGTAGGTAATAATCCAATGAGCGTACTACTTATCCCCATTAACAAAAGAGTAGTTACTAACGTTGCTTTTCGTCCAATGCGATCCCCATAACTACCGAAAAAAGCAGCTCCAAGCGGACGTGCAAGGAATCCTATAAACATTGTAGCGAATGATTGTATTAACCCAATGTATGGATCTGATTCCGGAAAAAACAATTTTGGAAATACTAAAGCAGCCATCGTTCCGTAAAGAAAGAAATCATACCATTCTATAGATGTTCCAACTATGCTGGCAAGGGCAGCTTTTTTAGCTTGCTTCTTTCGCTGTTCTTCAGTCATATTGTCGTAATTCAATTCATTTGCCATTTTTTCTCACCGTCACTTTATTTAAATTTTTATTACAAAAAATTTCATAATACCAATGTTCGTATACAATTAAAGTATCATGCTATATATATTAAATACTATAAGACTTAACTCATCGGCTTTCCGATGCTACTCACTTCTCAATAATAACATTACTATAACCGCACCATTTCAACAGAAAGGCAGCATATGTTTTTGTCACCCTTTTGACACTGTCAAGGTCAACCCACTCATTCGGAGCGTGAAGCCCCTCTCCTGTCGGGCCATAGCAAGTGGCAGGAATGTCATAGTATAGGTTATAAAATCTTGCATCAGTCGTGGCTGTGAAGGATCCAACTTCCAGCGGCTTTTCTTCAACGGCCATATGCGCCACGTTTAAAACATCAAATAACTCTTGATTCGGATCAATTGAAAATCCTTCTGCATGAAAGCCGTAAAATGTAATTTCCGGCGGATTTTCACTTAACCACTCATCCTTTTCCGCAGCAGCTAACAAATATGACTTTAAATTGTCCTTTACATCCTGCGGGTTAACCCCCGGCGGAAATCCAACTCTTGCTTCAACAGTACATTCGGAAGGAACAGTTGAAGGCCAATCTCCTGAATGGATTTTTCCAATATTGATGTTATATGGATGAGGGTGCTCAGCAAAATCCTTGTGCCTTTTCTGGCTGTTCAATTCTTTTTCATAATCCAGAAGAGCATTGATCATTTTATAACTTTCAATAATTGAGTTTACAGCTTTGTCAGCCTTTTCAGTATGTGCACCTAAACCATTGACTTTAACCCTGACCCATATCACGCCAACCTGAGCGATTAGCCCTTTTTGTCCAAGTACGGGTTCGGGAATAAGGGCGGCATCTGCTTTAAATCCTTCTTCTATCGCTGAAAGTGCACCATTTCCCGTACACTCTTCTTCTGTTACTGTTTTGATAATGACGTTGGATGAAAGCTTGATTCCTGCATCGCGCACCGCTTTTAACGCAAAGATCATAGCAGCCACGCCTGATTTCATATCAGCTGTTCCACGGCCGTACATTTTATTTCCGACGATTTCGGCACCCCATGGATCATGTTCCCAAAAAGAAACAGGTTCTGGACTGACAACGTCTATATGCCCTTGAAAGATAACACTTTTACCTTTCTTGTCGCCTTCTGCACGATATTCTCCAATGACAACAGGCCTTTCATCATATGTCCATTCAGGTTCCGAGTAACCAGGATGTGAGGATAGCTTTTCGGGATCGGGAATCACTTTTGATACAGATAAATCTAGCTCTTTTTCCAAAAAATCAGCGATGAAGTGTTGGATAGGTGCTTCGTTGCCAAGCGTTGAGGGGAATTGACAAAGCTTTTGCAAAAAGCCGATTTCTTCCTCCCATGACTTATCTATCTGATCGGATACGTTTTCAAATATCAAATCGATTTCTGTTTTCATACCGTTCTTTCTCCTTACCTTTGAAGTCTGTCTTTCCGGTTTGCAAATCGAAGTACTAGTTCAAGCAATACCTGTACTCCTTTTTCTATATCGTCATCTGTGCTGAATTCCTCTTCACAATGGCTGACCCCGCCAATACTTGGGATGAATATCATTCCCGTAGGGGCCATTTGGTTCATAAATTTGGCATCATGGCCTGCTCCGCTGATTAACTTCATTGAACTATAGCCGAGCTTATTCGCTGCCAATTGGATTTCGCGTACAATTTTTCCAGAAAATTTTTCGGCTTTTACTTCCATAAGATCTTTGATAAGAAGATCCATCTTATTAATGAGTGCCGTTGTACTTAGCCTTTCTTTCAGTTCCTTTGTAATCAGCATCCTGATTGCATCTTCAGGGTGACGAATGTCAATTGAGAAAACCACTTGACCCGCTACCGAATTCGTGACGTTTGGAAGAGACTGAATCTGACCAATAGTAATCAACGATCCGGGAAAGTTTTCATATGACTTGTAAACATCTTGGATCATCTTTGCCGCACTCAACATGGCATCGTTCCTGTTCTCCATCGGGGTCGTACCCGCATGACTTGTCCGACCGGTAATGACGACTTCAAGGGTACTGATACCTTGAATACCTGTGACGGCACCAATACTTTGACGGTTTGCTTCAAGAATAGGACCTTGCTCAATGTGCAGTTCAAAATAACAATACATTTCTTTTAACCTATTTTCAGAAGAACCTTTATACCCGATTGTTTTTAATTCATCTACAAATTTCAAATGATCTTTATCTACAATCTTTAATACTTCACCTTGTGTAATGGCATTGGCTACAATTCCTGATCCGAGCATGGATGGTATAAATCTTGCTCCTTCTTCATTTGTAAAGTTTACAATTTCAATAGGTCTTTCAGTCTCAATTCCATAATCATTCAGTGTCCTAACTACTTCGAGTGCCCCCATTACCCCTAGAATTCCGTCGTATCTTCCGCCAATTGGCTGAGTATCAAGATGCGATCCCAATACAACAGGATGTGCATCGGGATTCTTACCCGGTCGGCGTCCGTACATATTGCCTACATCATCAATGCGGATGTCAAGTCGGCATTCCTTCATCCATTCCATAAATATATCTCTTATTTTTCGATCATCTTCACTAAGAGCCAATCTGCATAGTCCCCCGTTAGGTAGAGCCCCATAGTTAGCACTCGTATTTATAGTGGAAAGGAGCCGTTCTTTATTAATTTTGTAAAAATCTTCCCTTATGTTTGGTCTTATTGAGCGATTTGGAAATTTCTCAGTTTTCATCACATATCACCTCCTGTCATTTAAAAATGCAAAAATCATGCCAAAAATAAAGAAGATATAAGTCTGTTTTTTCATGTGTTTTTTTGAAAAATTAATAGAAAATTTCGAAAAAAAGGGGTAAAATTTTCACAAATCAACTCGACTGATTCGTTATCAACTCGATTATTTTTAATATTTTTGCCATTCTAATATAGTCGAATCGAAATAGACTCAATAAATAGGAATGGAGGAATAGATTTGGAGAGGTTGTTTGACTTATTTCATCAAAATCCAGAATTATTTATTGGCATTTTGGAATCTATTAATGATGCAATCTATATTACAGATCAGGAAGGAACAACATTGTGGATTAATACCGTGAGTGAAACGATGTTCTGTCTTCCGAGGAGTGTAATTATTGGAAGGAATGTTAGGGATTTAGAAAGGGAAGGCGTATATAAACCATCTGTAATCCGTAAGGCCCTGGAAGAAGGTAAAAATGTTAGTGTTGTACAAGAAGTTGCCGAAGGAAGACGATATATTGCAACAGGTCATTTGGTTAAAAATAAAGAAGGGAGAGTCATTGCCGCTGTCGCTCATAGCAGAGATATTACAGAAGTAGTAAAAAACGCAACGAAGCTTCAGGAAATTGAAGAGTTATTGGATAAATACAGTACTTATATTAGAAAGCTTGCAAATGTGAGAGAAAATAGGAAAGGAGTTGAATATATCAATTTTGGTTGGAAAAGCAATAGCCGCGTTACGGCTAATAAAATTATTGAAAAGATTGCCGCAGTAGACACAATGTCCTTAATCGTGGGTGAGACTGGTTCGGGTAAAAGTCTTACGGCGGAAAGGATTCATTCGCTAAGCAAAAGAAGAACCGGGCCTTTCGTAGAGATTAATTCTGCATCAATACCCGATTCCTTGCTGGAGTCTGAATTATTCGGCTATGAAAAAGGGTCTTTCACCGGTGCAACTTCGAAGGGGAAACCGGGATTAATTAAAGCCGCAGAAGGCGGAACTTTATTTTTGGATGAAATAGGCGAAATACCGTTACACTTGCAAGCAAAAATATTACATTTTCTTCAATCGAAAACATATTTGCCGATTGGTGCCAGAGAACCTCAACATGCGGATGTACGAATTATTGCAGCGACTAATCGAGATTTGGAAAATATGGTAACTGAAGGTACTTTCCGTTCTGATTTATTTTATCGAATGAATGTATTAACAGTGAAAATGCCGGCTTTACGTGAAAGCCGTAACGATATTGAGGATCTGGCCATTTATTATTTAAATCTGTTTAATGATAAATATAATAAAAAAAAGCACTTCTCAGATGGGGTTGTCAAAACATTTTTGCAATATGATTGGCCTGGGAATGTGCGTGAGCTGGAAAATTTAATCGAGCGTCTTGTGATTTTGTCAGAGGACGAGTTAATTGAAGATAAAGACCTACCCCAGAAAATGATGAAACAAAACATCACTTCCAGTGTACCATATCATTCAAATAAAGCGACTATGCCAGAGATACTGGAAGAAATGGAAAAGAAGATGATCATAGATGCCATAGAAAAAGGAAACTCCACAAGAAAAGCCGCAAAATTTTTAGGTGTTACGCAATCATTACTCATGAGGAGAATAAGAAAGTATAATATCCAGCTGGTAGTTGAAGAAAGTAAAACCTTTGTGAAATAGGTAGTGGTAATCTTTTTTGTATTCCGGAAAAGGGCGCGTTTGTGTAATAAGCTCAATGCTTTTTAATAACGATTGGTTTAATAGAAAACACCCTGGGTGTCGATACCGATATGGATATTTTTATATATTGTTGAGTGAATATTTAGAATGGAACAAACGGTCTATTATGTGGTTTTAATTAAGGTTAGATTGTATGACGTTCTCACGTGACACCTCACAATCCATGGGCGGAATGGGCGGCATGATGTAATAACTCCCTGCAACCCTTGAAGTTTATAAGGTTTGAATTATAAGATAAGGGATTGTTAACTAAATAAATATTAGGAGATATGTGGTTAACTAGGTTAATGTAGGTTAACCACATATTTGTTTTACTAGGTTGTTTAAATAAGTAACTATTAGGAAAGCTCGTTTCTTGAAAAGTTCCTTTATAGTTTTATTCATATTCTAGGCGAAATTTCCTTGAATTTCGTTAATATTATTATATATAAGTATATAAAAGAGGATGATATTTGTGAGTAATAACAGGTATTTAACAAAAGAACAAATTTATAAGTTATTCACGATTAAAAGTGCAGATGTCAATAAATATATGAAGTTTGGAATGCCACACAATAAAGAAGGAAAAGAAATAAGCTTCCCAAAAAGTAGAGTTGTAGAATGGCAACAACAACGTCAGCAAAAAGCAAAAGAACAATTCGAAGTTGGAAAAAGCTATTTGAATCAAGAAATTGTCGATCGTCTAGGTTGCTCAGGTCAAGGTGGTATGAGAAGGTCACATATTACAGGTACACTTGCTTTATTCACAGATAAAACAAATACCCGTAACCCTTATCAAGATCGTTGGATTAACGGAAAGTTACATTATACAGGGATGGGACAAGAAGGTGATCAAATACTTGAAGGGAATGCTAATAAAGTACTTGCAGAGACATACCATAGTAAAGCTTTAACGGAAGTGTTCCTGTTTGAAACGCATAAGAGTATTCGTGATAAAAGAAAATTAAAGTTACATAAATTTATAGGTATTGTTCAAATGAATGGTCCTGAATACTTTGAAAAAGAGAATGGACGTCTAGTTTATAAATTTCCTTTGGAAGTAGTAAATGGTGAAAAAATATTTGAAGAGCCTGATTTACGAAATACAGAGATAGAAAGTCAAAAAAAACAGCAGATTGTTGATGAAGAAGTTATTAAGCGATTAGCAGAAGAATCTTCAAAAAGAAACATAAATCTGAATAACAATAATAAAAAAGGCCAGCAATCTGAACGAAAAGTAGTAAAAACACGTGTATATGAGAGGAATGAGTATATAGCAGCTTATATAAAACTTTTAGCTAATGGAAAATGCCAATTATGTGAGCAAGATGCTCCATTTAAGGATTCATTTGGTGTGCCTTATTTAGAATGCCATCATATTGAATGGTTATCAGAAGGTGGATTAGATATCATTGAAAATTGTGTAGCACTATGTCCAAATTGTCATCGTAAAATGCACAGCTTGGCTTTAGAGGAAGATATTAAAAAACTACAACTTGTTAAACAAGAATGAATAAAGAAATATCTAGCGACGAGGTGATGGCTTTTACTTTATGACCTTAACTAAAGAGTATCTCCCTATATTGGTAGCAATTGTTGCAGCATCATTAGCATATTTATATAAAAAAAGAAATAATAAGCTTAATAATTTTTATGCTCAGGTGAAGGAGAGCTTAGAGGGCATATTAGGGTCAATGTATTTTGACCTAAGAATTATTCTCCAAATTGAGGATGAGTTTGAAAAAAACCATGAAGTACAAAAATGGTTTAATAAGCATGGTCGTATTGATATGTCTCTTTTTAAATTGGGTGACCGTAATCTGATAAATTCTTATTTAGATTTAGAAAAGGAATACACAGAAACAGAACACAGATAGATCAAAAAGCGTTCTATATTTAACTTGGAGCGCTTTTACTGCAGGTTAGATAAACACTATTGGAATTCATTCCAATCTTTATATAATGACTATAACTGGTTTAATAAAGTTCTAAATAGACAAGTGGGTTCCTGAAGGAGCTGATTCAGCGCATCGTGTGCAATGTATCAGCTCCTATAAAATTAAAACATGCTCCCATAATCCTAGCTTTCCCTTTGCTGGAATAAATTCATCCAGCATCTGCATATCCTCAACTACCCAAGCATAACCTCCCACTATAAAGTTACCCATAAAATAGTCATTCCCTGATACGATTCGACCATCCTCCAGAATGGCCCATGTCTTATTGTTTTCAGTTATCTTCAAACAATCTACAAGTTTGCATACAGCAATGATCTGGCCAGTTGGAAGACTCTCTGGTGTGTATCCGTGCTTACCAAGCAACGACTTTATGGCTATATGGTTAGAGACGTCTTTATCTATTTTTTTACTTGTGTGAATGGCAAGTGGCCCCCGATAATTCGTTCTCCATGACCTTGTTTCATATGTTGCCTCTCTAAGGACAAAAAGGCTTGCCCACGGCTGGATCATTGATAAAACCTTCATTCTGACAGCCTCCAACCTATAGAAGTTTATTTTGATTATAGAGTTTCCCTTTAAAGGAATATTATGAGCAAAAGGCAGAATATTAGTTCACGGAGATCCAATTTATGAGGCATGAGTTATGACCAGTGAAATGGCTGTTTTAGGAAGTATGAAGACATAGAAAAAGCCGATTGCCCATTAGTTTAAGGGAAGGCAATTCGGCCGAACATGCCGATTTCTCAGGATATCTAGATTGGCTTGATAATGAAATAAATCAAAGAAAAATAAAAAAAGGCGAAGACTAGAAATCTTCTCCTTTTTTAATCCTTTTCACGATAATTGGTTCTTCTCTCACCCAGCTGTTTCGCAGCCTTTTTAGCCTTCTCCTGTTCAGGGTTTGTATAGAGGGCAGCCGTTGTGGTCGACGTATGACCCAGTTGAGTCATCAGCAAATGAATATCTCCTGATTGTTCCATTAAATTCGTCCCATAGGTATGCCTTAGTTTGTGTGGCGACATCGATTTATTGGACTTAAAAGCCTTCGTGTACTTCTTTACTAGAGCCTCTATGGCTCGGTTGGAAAGAGGGGTCGCTCCATCATTCACCCTAGTCAAGAATACATAAGCCGTATCATCGTTTGAACCACTATAACGTTCCGTTCGCACAGCTAGGTAATCTTTTATGTCCTGCATGGACGGAGGAGAAACTGCCACTACATCCTTTTTTCCACCCTTACGTAAAACATGTATTTGTTTTTCCTCGAAATCCAAGTCACGCAGCCTCAAGTTGGATAACTCATTCACCCTGATGCCACTTCCTAAGAAGAGGGATAAAATTGCAAAATCACGTTCCTTGTCCCTTTTAAAGTATATGAGTTTTCTGGACTTTTCAGGTAGCTCTCTTTCATAGTCATGCTTCACGAATTCAAGAAACCGAGCATCCTCATCATTGTGGAAAATCTTTGTTGATATTCTGGAAGCACGTGCCCCCAATGTTTCTTTCACTTTATTCACTTCAATTTTCAACATGACATTCCGATAGAAGTAGGGTTCGCCATCTTCATTTTCTGTCTGTGTCGTTAAATATTTGAAAAGGGAACGTAATGCTGAAATTTTCCGATTGACGGATACCTTTTCCGCTTTTTTTGTTTCCTGCTTATTGATGGGGATGTTTCTCCGTTCCAAAAATTTGATAAAGGATTGAGCTTCGATCAACCTCAACTTTTCCAGCACGGACAGGGGAATATCCTTAATATGCTCCTGCTCAGCAATGCCTTCCGCAATCAGCCACTCCAAAAATATTTTATAATCAAGAACGTAATTCAGGAGGGTGGAAGGGGACCGGGTATCCAATTTATTGTCAACATATTCAACGATATAGAAAGGCATGGACTTAACCAGCTGTTCCAATTTCTGCTCATGGACTTGATGTTGTCTGGTATTGGCCATTGTTTTACTCCTTTTTTCACTTTAATCTATGCGTAAAATTCAATTTTTACGAATAATTGTTTACATAATAATATTATGGTTTTTACATTGATTAACATCCCATACGTGAGGGAGGACTAAAACAATTAATTTTTCACAGGAATTTTTACATACTCATATTTTTCTGGATTTTGAAGTTTTTAATTTTCAATAGCAGCTTCAGCAGCATCTTTAGTTTCAAAAACTTCATCTACCTTGATTGTTTCTTTATTTGTATGGAGATAATAAACCCGGATTTTGTATTTCATCATAAAACCCCTTTATTAGAATTTAAGGATTTGTTTTGTATAGTCGGTAAAATCTCCAAGATGGTTTTCAACAATTTGCTGCAAAATGTCTATATTCACCGTCTGATAATCATGAACAGCTATGTTCCTGAAACCCACCATGGCCTTTAACCGTTTGGCAGTATTTTCGTCAATAATTAAAGCCTTGTGAAGCATATCAAAGGCATCTCTGCTGGTTTGAGGCAATCCCAATTTCTGTTCAGCTACAATATGCATAGCCAAGTCAATTGACGCTTCGCATGCCCTTTGAATATTGAGTATGATGGAGTCTTGTTTAGTAAAGTCTTTTAGACTTCTAGCATCGTTGGCATATACTTCGCAAACGCGGTTCATGCAACGTTCTATTACACTGATTTTGTTCAATATCACATCATTCTTCATAAATGGTCCCACTTTCTCCTATTTTTTTCATTATATTTTCGCGTTCCTCGTTCAATTTAGCGTACATGCTTAGAGCAGTCATTTGTTGGTTTTTAAGTAGGTTATCGTCTTTAGAATAAATCACAGTACCGGTTGTATAAATCTGTGCCTGGAAAACGGTTGATGCTGTCCTCAGATTAACCAGGTCCACATCTATTTTAAGGATATCAGCTAGTTCCTGAGCCAATAAAAATATCTCGTATGTAAAATAATGTGAAGAATCTTGACTGTAGAACGCCACATCAATGTCACTGTCTCTATGTGTAGTGTTCTTCGAGTAAGAACCAAAGACTATAATAAAAGAAGGGTCTATTTTGCCTATTAGGAATTCTTGAATACTTTGAAACATCTCTGTTTTCATAAGACACGCTCCCTAATGATAATATGAATATTATACCAAACATCTATTCCTATGTCCATTTGTTCGTAAAACAGAGATTTTACGCAAAGATAAGTTGTTTACCATCACCCCACTCCTCATAATGAAATCTAGACAGAATCAAGAAAATTATGAGTAGCAGTACATTTGGGACAAAAGGAACCGTTCTTAGATTTACAGTGGTTATTTATAATAAATATTCTAACGAGATATATGCTGCATGATATGGAATCCTATATTTTTTTCTTTTTATTACTGAAAAAGGGCTACCCATAAAGGTAAGCCCCAAATTTTTAGTGAAGGTTAAAATCTATTATATTAATCTAATACAATCGCGTTCCTCAAAACAGTCAATATAGGTTATGATAGCCAGCCTTTACCAAGACCCCATAACACGATGTACCACAAAAAGATTCGGCGTCTTATGAATAAGTTCAACCTGAAGGCAAGAATTCGCCAAGCGAATCCCTATAAGAAAATGGCTAAAGCCACCCATGAGCATAAAGTCGTTCCAAACCTCTTAAACAGGAAATTTAACCAAGGAGAACCTAGGAAAACTTTTCTTACGGATATCACTTACGTCTATTGGGGTTCTGGACAGCCAGCTTATCTTTCTTGTGTCAAAAACGCTGTTACACGGGAAATCGTTGCCTATCACTTATCCAGAAGCCTCAAGATGACATCGTCTATCGGACATTGGAAAAACTCGCCGATTCACTAGATGAACTGCTTCATCCTGAAGCGATGATTCATTCAGATCAAGGCGTTCATTATACACACCCTGAGTTTCAACGGCGAGTAAAGAAACTAGGACTCAT
>NZ_JVPL01000308.1:0-5325 GCF_001054655.1 Bacillus sp. 220_BSPC | reverse complement strand
AAGGTAGGAATGCAATGGGGTAATCCCAAAAACTATATTGTGCACCAACTACATCTAATAAGGTTGTTGTCAAGATAATTATGGTACCAAAAAACAAAATTTCTAAAATAATGTCTCGTTTAACGAGTTTAGCCCATAGAACCCAAGGCACAACTAAAAAACCGACTAGTATCCACTATTCCCAAGTTAAAAACTCATTCTTTAGCCAATCATTTAGTTCTATAAGGTACGGTTTATCTTCTAATAAACGTATTTCCTTAAGATTTTCAAATATATTATCTATTGATATCCCCCTATATTTCAATTAAAGGTAACAGATATTTTTGAATTCAAACTCTTTGAGCTGCCTTTTTAGTATTACCGTTTTTTAGTAATGAATTTCCATCGTAAATAAGAAAAAAACCCATGTTGAAAGTTCTTCTTACACGGGTTTTCGACTTTTTTCAAATGAATCAGAAATATTTTAAAAACAATGAAATTTTTTAAATCTAGATTTAAGATAGAACAATAAAAACAGGATACATCAACTTATAATAATGGAGAAAGCAGGCGAGAACCCTGTTCAACAATGCGCTCGGTCAGGGATCGTTGCAACAAGTCTTCAATTCTTAATGATACAGAATCAGTAAGATCCCTCTCGAACTGCTCTGTGAGTTCCCTTGCCACATCAGCACTGTACACGACTTGACACACTTCATAATTCAGGCGAAAACTTCTCATATCATAGTTTGCTGCGCCTACTTCTGCAATTTCCTCATCAATGATCATCAGTTTCGCATGTAACATTCCTTTATCATACTGGTAGATTTGGACCCCAGCTTCTATAAGTTCCCCGTAATAGGTACGACTTGCAAAGCCCACGATTTTTTGATCAATATGGCGAGGAACAAGTAATCTTACGCGTACACCACGAGCCACAGCTGTCTTTAATGCCATAATAATATCTGTTTCTGGTATAAAGTAGGGCGTTGTTATATCAATGGTTTTGGTCGCTTGTGTTATTAATATAAAGTAAGCTTGACGAATAACTGGTGTAGGAATTCCAGGGTTTCCTTCCAACGTATGGATGTATGCTTTTTGCAATCCTCCTGTCTTTGTTTGGGTATTGTCTGTTTTACCTTCTATAGGCCATAACTCAGATCCTAATTCGGCAGACCATCTTGAAAGATCTATGCTCCCGGTTGGATTGATTTCCTTTGATTTATATTTTGGGATTTTAGTGGGCTTTTTCGTTGCCTCAGATTTTGTTTTTGACTTTATCCGTTCTGGTACAGCGATATTCCAATGAACGTCGAAGATAGTCTGCAAGTCGCCTGTTGCTTCCCCTATAATTTGCAAATGAGTGTCCCTCCAAAATCCTACGTCTGGCTTTAATCCTGTATATTCATACCCAACGTTCATACCCCCAGTAAAGGATTCCTTTCTGTCAATCGTGACAATCTTACAATGATCCCGATAATTCCAATTGGACAAAATCCAGGGAAAGCTTAAAGGAAATATTGTCCGACATTCTATCCCTGCTTCCACCATCTGAAGAATTTTTTGACGCGGAAATTTTTTACTCCCCCAACCATCTCTAATAAAACGAACCCGCACTCCATTTACTGCTTTTTCGATCAGCAGTTCTGTGATGCGATTACCAATATGGTCATTCCGATAGATGAAATATTCCAGATCAATGGTTTTTTTGGCTTTTTGTAGGGATTCGATAAGTTGTTCATATTTTGCTATTCCATTGTTTAGTACTTGGACTTTGCCGACTCGAAGCCCGCCTACAGTAAAATACCTTAAAGCATCGGCGATTATCGATGCTGAATCACCATATGTATCAGGTAACTTATTAGACTCATTATGAGAAGAGGTCAATCTTTTACGATGAATAAGCTTGGGATTTGATATGCTAAGATATAGTAAGAAACCAATGACAGGCAAAACAAGGACGATTACTATCCAATTCAAAGCTTTGGCTGGCCGCCGAACTTCCCAAATTGCTATGAATAACATAAAGAACGTATTTAACAAGTATAGATAAAAATTCCACTCCAACTAAAATTCCTCCCTTGTTTTTTCTTAACATATACAAACTATGTAGCGAGTATACGTTTGGAATACGAATGAATTGTTTAGATAGACCTTTTCTCATGAGACACCCTAAATAATTTTAAGAATGGGGCTGCGAATACGTGGTAAAGGGAAGGTAAGAGAAGTATCGAACAGTTCCTAAAAGATAATTACAAAAATGGAGATCATAGCTAACGAGTATATAATCTACATCCCCTATACAACTGTCGATGCCTTAGAAAAGACTGTGTATGATATTCTCGGTGAATTGGATAATGAGGCTGATATGAGGAATTGTTTTATTGAAGCAGAGGTTTATTGCGATGAATTAGACTCGCATGGTAATTTCAATGGGTTTATTTTTGTTTTTTCCTATTGTCATTTCTTTTCTATTGCCTTATTTAACAATTAATTACTTTATTAGAAGAAATCCTGCGGACTAGAGCAGCTACCCTGTCACTAGGCCAATTAGTTTGTTAGCCCCTTTTTTGGAGGAGTATTAGTTGGATTATTGGCTGGAGCATTATTGAGTAGATATAGATATTATCCTTATCCATATATTCCTTATCCGTACTATCCATTGGCATACCCCCTTTATTCGTATTATTATTAATTATTTTAGCTCTGTAACTCTCCATACAGAAGTAGTCTCCAAATACTGGGGATAAAGATTTATCCCCTTGGAAAAGTAAACTTTTTTAGATATATAATAAAGTTCAATTTGAAGCATAAAAAAAATACCGTTTGAAAACAAACGGTATTAAAACATATTGCTGTTTATCTATTTAAATTATTATTCATCTGTATTATCTGGGTCGTTTACATCTTTAGGATCTTCAATTGGTTCTTCTGAATCAGGAACTAAATCAGCTTCATCATCATCTGGATCTTCTGAATCAGGAACTAAATCAGCTTCATCATCTTTATTTTCATCTGTATTATCCGGATCTGTTGCATCGTTAGGATCTTCAATTGGTTCCTCTGTATCAGGAGGAGCTGGATCATTATCCCCATCTGTATTATTACATCCCATTAACATCGTGGCAGAAAGAAAAACAACTGTTAATAGTCTTAACCAATTATGATTCATTTTTATCGTCCTCTCTATTGGTTTTTTACTTGCAATATTACCTTCTCCCTTTCAACCTTTTTTATACAATCAAATTTTACTGCATCAACTTTATCTTCAATCACAGAGAATTTCACGATGATGTTTTATAGCAGTGGATGGGAGTCACCCCGGTAAGGCAAGGCATTCAGATTTTGCACTCTATTTGTTTCCAAAACCCGGCTAAATGAAATCAGGGCTGGTTAAATCAACATCGATGTTAATAATTTTTTAAAATGGATTCTGAAGTTCTTAGCTTTATGCTCAAAATATCTACTATGAATTGATTCATTTGATAAAAATAACAATAAAAACACTCTTGATGGATATATTAAGAATGTTTTCTATAAAAAAATAAAAAAGGAGCTAGTGTTATGCGGTTACCCCAAGACTTTAAAATTTTTTTAGGAATAAACCCATCTAGGCATAAAACAGAAGGGTTAAGTGATCCAAGCTTTTCACATCTCATCATACATAAGCAGATACATAGGGATAAAGTATTCGTACCATTAAATTTAAAGAGAATTCGGAATCGTTTTTAGCAATGTAAAATAGCAACCGTTGGATATAATTTACGGTTGCTATTTTACATTTCAAGGTATATAAAGTTCTGTTTTCGCCATTCTAAAAAAGTAATTTATTAAAAACAAGGAGGCGTTATTCATGACAGTAATCAATGACCTTAAGACAACTCTTGCAGGTTTGAAAAGTGCACAGGCTAGCTTCGAAACCTTTTCACTTGGTACAGACAACGAACAAGCAAAGCAACTTTACCAAGATGCTGCTAAACAAACTCAATCCGTTGTAGACACCATTGAACCACGTATTCAACAAGTCGAACAAGAAGAACCCCAATACAAACAACAATAATGTAAAAGCTAGGGAAGGAAGGTTGGTTGAGTGTTAACCAACCTTTTTTACCTTCAAGATAATAAATAAAGGGTGATCTCATGAAAGATAAAATAAACCAATTCATCATGTTTCTTTTATTACTAACTATTATCGGATTAGGTTCAGGTTGTAATCAAAATCAATCTGGTGAGGACCATGAGGATTTAAGTATTTCACAGGTACATACAAGCAAGCCAATCGATCAATCCGTGGCGAATCAAGCAAAAAAGAAGGTTATCAAAGAGGAAGACATTTCGGATGTGAAGGCTGTGAATACGGATAAAGAGCTATTGATAGCGATCAAAGTCGAAAACTTTGATCGTTTTCGATTAAAGAAAATCGAAAAGAGCGTGAAATCAGACTTGGAAAAAGACTATCCAGATCATAAAATCTTGGTTTCGACCGATTCAAAAATGTATTTGGAACTTGATCAATTAGAACAAAAAATCCAAAAGGATAACACAAATCGGAAGGAAGTAGAAAAGGATTTTAATAAAATCAAAAGTCTGATGAAAGAAAAAACCTAAGGAGAAAGAGGAGTCGGACCATGTCGAATAAACAAAAGAAACAATTGACACCTGTTCAACAAGAATATCAAGGGATTCAAAAACATCGAGAAACAAAAAGACCAGTGGTTAAAAATTGCATAAAAGCATTTTTAACAGGAGGCCTTATTTGTCTGATCGGACAGCTCATTTCTGCCTTTTATATTTATTATTTTGATTTTACGGACCAAACAGCTGGAAATCCAACCGTAGGGACTTTAGTTTTTATTACGATGCTTCTTACAGGTTTCGGGGTCTATGATCGTATGGCTCAATTTGGCGGGGCTGGGACGGCTGTACCGGTTACTGGTTTCGGCAATGCCGTCATTTCTGCAGCGATTGAACACCGAACTGAAGGGTTCGTATTAGGGGTAGGCGGTAATATGTTTAAACTCGCAGGATCGGTTATTCTATTTGGCGTCTTTTCGGCGTTTGTCATTGCCTTGATTAAAACAATTCTTATACAGTGGGGTGGTTTGTGATGTTAGAAGGTCATCGTACATGGGTCTTCGAACAAAAGCCCGTGATTATTTCTACAGGTACAGTCGGAGGGCCATTTGAAGCAGATGGAGCTATCGCGGAAGATTTTGATCTTCTGCATGCCGATTTATGGCTTAATCAGGATTCCTATGAAAAAGCTCATAAAATAATTTTTGAAGAAGCTTGTCAAAAAGCCATGGAAAAAGGCGGAATTCAAAAGGAACAGGTTCAGTTTCTCCT
>NZ_JVPL01000307.1:0-9722 GCF_001054655.1 Bacillus sp. 220_BSPC | reverse complement strand
ATAAAAATAGACAAACTCGATTTTCATCGAGTTTGTCTACAGTCTGAAAGGTATGATCCCTTTGAGGGATCATACCTTCTTATCAAATGTGTTTCCTTTGGATCAATTTAGCCCATTTTTCCACTTACGGGAATGATCATCGTAACGGTTGTTTCTTTTTCAGAGGATTGTACATGAATCTCTCCATCATATCTGTTCACTAAGTCTTTGACGATGAACAATCCTTGTCCGCGAACTTTGCCCTTTTGTGCCTTTTTGGTTGAAAAACCGCTGGCGAATATATTCTCCAGATCTAATTCCGAAATCATTGGTCCTGTGTTCGTGACCATAAACGTATACTTTTCATCATCAGCTTTGCAGGCAATATTCATTCGGCGTTCTTGCTCTGGCAATTCAATTGTTGCCTCAATAGCATTGTCGATAACATTTGATAATAATTTTATCAAATCGATTGTTTTGATCCAATTGAAGGATTTGGGTGAAACATCAATTTCAATATCGATATTATAATTCTGGGCCGAGAGCCTTTTGGTCTCCAACAGGACAGATAAGCCAGGATGAATCACATCCAATTTCATTGATTCAATTGAATGCACTTCTTTTGAAAGCCCTGTTAAGTATTCGAGTGCTTTTGCGTTCTCCTCTAATTTAAGCAGTCCATGTATCACCTGAATATGATTGGAAAAATCATGCCTTAATGAGCGGACTGAAGCAAATAGAGATTGAAATTCCGATTGATACGTATCTTCCGTATCCCCCACTTCACGTGTCAGTTCCTTTTGATACCATTTTTGAATGACAAAAAAGGTAACCAGCAGCATGATGACAAATCCACCATTATAAACAAGAATGGCAATGCTGCTTTTCAATACCTTGCCGTTAATGGCATTAATATCTTCCGCGCTCACATCAATGCCCAAAAAACCAATAATGTCACCATCTTGATTTTTCATTGGCACTCCCACAGTCAAATACTCACCATATTCCGGATCTTCTAGAATCCCGGTAATGAAGCTTTTGCCCTCATATCCCTGTTTGACCTGCTCCGGCGGAACTGTACATGCACCACCGATAGGAAAATCCCCTTTATGATCTTTAGAAAATCCAGTAATCATGCACTTGGATACTGTGGGATTATCAATCATGATGGTATAAACATATAATGCTCCTATTTTTTCACGGGCATCCTCTAAGTAAGCTTTTATATCCGAATAATCCTGGCTCTTTACTTGGTTATTGAGAAATCGCTGATAGGCCTCCATATCCATCGAGTCGGCTATAGATCTAGCAGCTACCAAGTTTTGATTGGCAACGGATTTTTGCACAGAATTTTTAATGCTTAAATATGTTGAAAACATATTTAGAAGAATGAAAACAATCAATAAAAGTATGGTCAAATAAAGAAGTGCCCTTAACTTTTTATTTTTCATAGGATTAAACTTACCTCATCTCTAGCAGCTAAAAGTTAACGAACCTATTCTGAGTTTACTATATTAAGGGATAAAGAAATAGGGAAAAATCTAATATTCTCTATAACCCCAGGCATATAATACTATAATAAATCAAGTAATTAACAGATCACCCACTATTTTTTTGATCATATGACCTTTTATGTTTTAATCTAAACCACGTCTATTATTAATCATTTCCAATAAATCGTTTTATTTCCTCAAAATAATTATTTCAGTATAATTATGTATGTGAAAATGGTAAAAATAAATGATGCGGGGTTCGATATTCTTGCTTAAAGTAAATAATTTTACCCTTTATATGAAAATATTACAAGATTGTAAAAGATTCACCTGTAAAATCACACCATAATTCATATGGTTTGTGCAATAGCGGATTACTCCTCTTTCAATAGTGCATATTAACTAATTTATCATCAATGAAAATGCCGTTTCAATGAGAAGACCTCCTGAAAAAGAAAATGGAATCGAGGACGGATTCCCTGATTCCATTTACATATGATAGCTTCTATTTAATCGAATTGATGACTGCCCGCCCATACATCTTTTTAGTTACTTGATAGTACAGCAGTTGAAAAAGAAAATACGTTGCGATGACCATGGCCGAGTAGACAAACAAATTCGATCCCAATAAATTGCTTAATGCCACGTAGGCGACTATGGCATGAATCACCCCTATCAGAAAAGGAGCGAAAAAGAGGATGCGTATTTCGGCACTTAAAATTTGCCGTATTTCTTTTTTTGTCAACCCCAATCGATGAAGGGCATGGATTTGGATTTTTTTATCTTCTAAATTCGTAAAAACTCTCAGATACATCATGCTCCCTTGGACGATAAAGAATAATAGACTGACAAACAAGCCTATAAAAAGAATCAATATGCTACCCTGTTTCATTTCTTGATAAATCGGAGCTCTTGTTTGCAGTTGATTATGATTAGGATTATTAGACATTTGTTCGATTTCACTAGATGTTTCCATTGATTCTTCCCAATCTTTAACTTCATACCCCCGTACTCTTGCCATCTCTTTTAATGGCACATCAGCTGTGATTTCATGATACAGCTGATCATCAACCACCATCAGGGTCGTTGCCGCTTTTATGGGTGCGACTATCGATTGATTGCGCTGACCAATCATTGTTACCTGAATGGTTCGATTGCCAAAGTGCAGCTCCTTTTGTTCTCCCTTATGGACGAATTGATAGTCCAGTCCTCCATAAGGAAAAATGTATAATGCTTATTTTCCAGATAACTTTGCTGGTTCAATTTTTCGTAATGCAGCCGTATTGTTATAATCACTTTCCGAGATTAATAATGACCTATTTTCACTGGATTCTCCCGTTCTCATATGGGGTAGCATGTGGGTGATGGGCACACCAGTCATATTTACTTCGTAAAGGATCTTGAATCCATCTTCCTTTAATGTTTTCTCCACTGCGGATGGTTCAATAACTGAATAAACAGAAGCGTCATTTTCAACCCAGCCAATTGATTGCGGAATGTTATCCATCCCTTGCTTTTTTAAATCTGCACTGAACATGAAGAGTGTTCCAGCAGCTGTCAAAATCACGGCTGTAATGATCGAGGTCAAAAAGAATAACCTGGAATAGTCCTTAATATTGAATATCAGGTTTGTTTGAGTAATTAAATTCGTTCCGCCATATAAGCTTTTCTTCTTCCGGTAAAGCCTGCTGCATAGAGCGACAATGCTTTGGCTGAATAAAAAATAGGTGCCGATCAGTACGAAGAATACTATGGGCAATACTCTATAAGAATTGTTCAACGACATCGTACCTGCCAAATAATAAGAAATGCTTAAGCAAACTGCTGATAATGCAACTAACCACTTTGAAACGAAGGGAGTCTTTTTGGGTTTTTGTTTATCTTTTAGTAAATCGACTACCTCCGCATTTCCTATGTGGAACAATGAAAGGAGCGATAATAGCTGAAATAGCAAAATGAAACCAACAATTGTATAAACAAAGGCCTCAGGGACAATGACAAACGATATTGGTTGCTCTACAGCCAGTAACCAAGAAACTGCCATTAAGAATAACTTTGAGAACAAAAACCCTAAGCCTACTCCAATCAGGATAGATATGAGGGAAACCATCGTTTGCTCCAGGTAAATCAGTTTTCTAAGTTGGGATTTGGACATTCCAAGCAGTGTCAGCAGCCCAAACTCTTTTTTTCGCGGCTGTATAAATGCTGCATTCGAATAAGCGATAAAAAAAACTGAAAATATGATGATCACTATTTCAGCTGCAATGAGTCCCTTACTAATTAACTGTCCCCCTGGAATATTCGCATGGACCACATCTGGATGAAAGATAAATGATGCGTAAATAAAAAAGATTGAGACCGAAAGGACAATACTGAAAAAATAAGCTAGATAACGTTGTGCATTTCCTTGGATATTCCTCTTAGCGAGAAGTCGGATGTTCATGATAGACTCCTCCCAAAACGCTTAACGTATCTAAAATCCTTTGATGGAAGCTCTGTCTTTCCCCTCCGCTGTGAACCTCCGAAAAGAACTTGCCATCCTTTATGAATAGGATCCGGTCACAGAAACTGGCTGCAGTCGGATCATGAGTGACCATGAGGATGGTTGCTCCCTTTTTCTCCTGAAGTGTCGTGAGGGAATCCATTACCTGCTTGGCAGATTGGGAATCCAAATTACCAGTAGGTTCATCCGCTAAAATAATGGAAGGCTCATGAATCATCGCTCTTGCACAAGCCGTTCGTTGCTGCTGACCTCCAGAAATTTCAAAAGTCCTCTTTTCTAAAATCCCTGCTATACCAAGAAGGCTTGCCAACTGATTTACCCTATATTCCATTTCCTGCAGTTTATAATGATCTAACGCTAGAGGAAGGAGGATATTTTCGCGAACGGTAAGTGTTTCAAGAAGGTTGAAGTCTTGAAAAACAAATCCAATTTCCCTCCTGCGAAACAATGCCAGGTCCTGATTGTTTAATTCATTAGGATTTTGATCATTTAGAATGACTTTACCTGTGGTGGGCTTATCAATCGTGGCCATTAAGTTAAGCAGAGTGGTTTTCCCGCTGCCAGATGGACCCATCACACCGACAAATTCCCCTTTCTGTACATTCATGGTGAAATTATGTAACGCCTTATGAATTAAATTCCCCTGCTTTTGAAAATAAGTTTTGGATAGTTGTTCCGCTTTTAAAATCGACATCCGAAAATACCTCCCTTTCTTACCGTAAGTATAATGAATAAAGCGGGAGGCTCCCATCGAAGTTTATTACATAATCGTTTAGCACCCTTACAATTCTGTCACCTTTCATGTAAGATATTTGTCTTAAAGAGAAACTCCACAGTAGTCCCTTCGGATACAGTCGATTGGATGGTAACGACATGCCCAAGTCTATTAACGATTTCCTTCACAAGATATAGTCCCATTCCGGTTGACTCTTGTTTGACTCGCCCGTTCTCACCAGTAAAGAATGGATCAAACACCCGTTTTACATCTTGTGGGACGATACCTATTCCCTGATCTGTTATCCTAAGGAAAATCTCCGACTCTTTTTCAATGATATTGAACGTTATGCTGTCATGCTCTTCCTGCCTTGAATACTTCAGTGCATTAAAGACAACCTGACTAATGGCGAAGTGGAGCCACTTACGATCCGAATGCACATATACATTCTCATGCTCCATTTCAAGCCTGGGATATATGAACCGTTTGATGAACTGTTTTTTTTCCTCGTTAATTACTTGCTTGACCAGATTAATTAAGTCAACCCGCTCCGATTTTAAATCCTCCGAAAAACGCTGCAGCCTTGCTCCATGCAATATAATTTCCAGCCCTCTGTGAAATCGATCATTCTCTTCTTCTATCTCTTTAAGATAATCCTTCATCGGCTCATTCGAAAATGTCCTTTTGCCTTCTTGAATCAGTAAGGAAATGACTGAAACAGGTGTCTTCATTTGATGAACCCATTGATGAATCAACAGCTCATATTGCTCCTGCTGTTTGATTTGTTCTTGTAACTGCCCAATAGTTACCTTGTTCATTTGATGAAAAAGTTCCATCCACAACTTTTGTTCATTTGTCAAAGGTTCCCTAAAGGCTTCGACATATTCAAAAGACAAGCTCGGTTCTTGCTTCATCCTTGCTAATTGATTAAGGAAACGGTATTGCCTTATGTAATCGGCGGCTAAAAATATAAGCATCATAAAAAACGCGAGAATAATTAAATAGATGATATTTGAAATCGATATGTGATTCCCCGCTTCCAGAACGGCTAATGCACAAGCAATGATAAGCAGGCTTACCAGTAGAACGGTATAAAATATAAAATAAAGACGGTCTTTAATAAAGGATTTCAGCTTCACTTTTCTTCACCTTGCACTATTTTTAGTCGATATCCTTTTCCCCTGCTAGTTGTTATGGCATGCTTGATGCCAATATCCTCAAGTTTTCTCCGTACCCTTGTGACATTGACGGTCAATGTATTGTCATCAACAAATGAATCATCATTCCATAATGCTTCAAGTAACTCTTCACGAGAGACGATGGTGTCATACTGTCGTAGTAAACAACTCAATAATTTCAACTCATTTTGAGTTAACGTTACCTGATTGTCTTGATATTCGATCATCGCTTTTTCCGTATAAAGCGTTAATCCCTCCATTTCCTTTACTTGTTGGTGGAATGAAGATATATCCGCATATTCACCATACACCCTACGTAGGACACTCTTTATTTTCGCCAATACCACTTCCAAATGAAACGGTTTTGTTAAATAGTCATCTCCCCCGTATTCAATGGCCATGACTTGGTTCATTTCATCTGTCCTTGCAGAGATGAATATGACAGGAACCTTCGAAACCGTCCTTATTAGCCGACACCAATGGAACCCATCATAATAGGGCAGATTAATATCCAATAAAACCAAATCTGGCTTTATATCTTGGAACTCCGCAAAAACTTGGTCCAGTTGCTTCACTTCAAAAACCTCATACCCGTACCTTTTTAAATAATTGATTAAGATTCCTGCTATTTTGAGATCGTCTTCAACCAATAATATTTTATACATTTTTATCTCCTCATTAACATGACAATAAAAACCCTTGAATGGCATGAGCCAATCAAGGGGATTACAATAAAATTAGATTTCCTCCGGGACTTTCAATCCCTCAATGAAGGATTTAAAACTCGATGCAACTTTATAAATGTTTTCATCCTGGCTTGATGGATCCGAATACCAACCCTGATCCCAGAAGTAAACTCCCTTTTCTTCTTCATTATTTATCAGCAAAATTTTACCTGCACATGTATCATTACCTATTATAATGCAATTCTTATGTAAGTCTTCTCTGTTTTCTTCATGCCATTTCTGTAAATCCAGTTCTTTATCTATAAGCTCTAATCCATAAAGTGCTTGTAAGCATACAAGTGTGTCTAATCCATCTACATAAAACTTACAGTTTTGAACCGTAGTTGTGCCGCCATTATGCTTAAAGAGAAATTGTTTATAATCTTCAGGAATTTCAAAACCCACAAATTCCTGAAAATTATTCACTGCTTCTTCTCTCGCTTTCCCATATCCAGTAATACTCACCATTGTATCGACTCCATTTCATTTTATTGTAGTAAAATCAATTGAACTAATTGCTGTTTATAAATACCTTTTCTTAATGGAGATCCTTTAAATATAAATTATTCATTATTGCTTTAGAAAATAATACTTTTTTTAAATATATTAACATAATTTTACTATCCTTTTCAGTATTTTCTGATATATTTTTTGACAATTTCGTTGCTTTTCACTAAGAAAATAGTTTTTTTAATCGAAGTTTTGTCGAAAAATCGATAAATCGTATACTTTCGCAGATAAATCAGAAGTTTTCGATGATATATCTCCATTTTCGAAGATATATTCCCGATTTCGCAGATAAAAATATTATTCTATAAAAAGGCGCCCACTTCATCTTCAAGATTGGGCGCCTTTTCTCTATTTATCAAACAATTTTATAGTCTTCATACGTAATTAATAACCTGCTCATAGAAACTGTCTCAGCACGAAGCTTATTCTTGTCACGACAATAAGCAATGATGGAACTATTAGGAACTTTAGCTGTACAATTCCATTTACTATATTTTTCATTATACCTAGAGGATATTTCGATAATCCCACCACGTACCTTTAACATCCTGCGTTCTACCAAGGGCATCAACTCCAATTCCGATAATAGTATATACCCTAAATCAGATAAAATATTCTCGAGGCCCATTCCGTCAAAGATTATGGACATTATAGCAAAACAAACATACAAGCAAAATAAAAAGGTTTCTGCTATAGATCTATTATTATAGGAATGACAAGGTAGAATGTCTCTAATACCCCTCTTTATTTAAGGTATTATAACCAGAATAATCTTAATATTCTTTTGGAATATTAAGATTATTCAAAAAAACCACCAAATAACTCTTAATTATTACGATAAAATTATATTCGTATCACAAAAGAAATATTTGAAATTAAGAGATTAGAGTCGTATGATTAGTAGTATCGGCGGAAAAAACATAAATCAAAATAATTAAGTTTAAAGGGGAATTAGATATGGTAGATGTAATCTCAAAACCTGAACATGAAACACTTAATATTTCTGCAAACCAAGAGCAATTGGATATCTTAGATCAGCTTTTAAAGCCTGAGGTTCAGGAATCATTGAACACTTTAGTCGAGCAGTTACCAAAACTAACTGAGTTAGTGAATATTTTAACAAAGTCTTATGATTTCGCTCAATCGGTTGCGACTGATGATGTGTTGAAAAATGATACGGTCAGCGCCATTTCGGAGATCGCGACACCTGTGGTCCATTCAGTGAAAGGACTTGCAGCAAATGCCATCGAAGCTAAGGATCGTGCAGAAGCGAATAATGATGTGATCGGTCTTTTTGGTCTGTTAAGGATGATGAAAGATCCGGAAGCACAAAAGCTTTTCCGTTTCGCCCAAGCTTTTCTTGAAGTCTCTGCAGAACGTAAAAACCAAAAATAATTTGATAAACTTTCAATCAGTAAGGACGGGGGATTAACTATGTCAAAACAAATCGTCATCTTAGGTGCAGGTTACGCAGGATTACTATCTGCTTTATCCGTACGTGAATATTACAATAAAGATGAAGTGCAGGTTACGGTGGTGAACCAATTTCCAACGCACCAAATCATCACCGAATTGCACCGTCTTGCAGGCGGATCCATTTCTGAACAAGCCGTTTCCATTCCGTTGGAAAAGCTTTTCAAAGGAAAAGATATCGACCTTGTCATTTCCAAAGTGGAGTCATTCTCGGTTGATAATAAAGAAGTGAAACTTGCCAATGGTTCCACATTATCTTATGATGCCCTGGTTGTTGCTTTGGGAAGTCAAACAGGATTCTTCGGCATTCCGGGACTTGAGGAAAACAGCATGGTCTTGAAATCCGTAAATGATGCAAACAAGATTTACAAACATATCGAAGATCGCATCCGCGAATATTCTCAAACGAATAATGAAGCGGACGCAACCATCGTGATCGGCGGCGGCGGATTGACGGGCGTTGAGTTAATCGGTGAAATCGTGGACCATTTCCCTAAAATCGCCAAAAAGTTCGGAGTGGACTTCAAGGACTTGAAAATCAAGCTTGTGGAAGCTGGTCCAAAAATCCTTCCGGTCCTGCCTGATCACTTAATCGAACGTGCCATGACAAGCTTGGAAGCACGCGGCGTTGAATTCTTGACAGGTCTGCCTGTAACGGGTGTTAAAGGAAATCGAATCGAATTGAAAGATGGACAAACGATAACGGCCAATACGCTTGTTTGGACAGGCGGAGTTGCGGCTCTTCCTATCGTAGGCGAATCAGGCCTTGAAGTGGATCGCGGCAAAGCAACCGTCAATGAGTATTTGCAATCCAAATCCCATAAAGACGTATTCGTTGTCGGCGACAGTGCCGTTGCGTTCCCTCCAGAAGGCGGCCGTCCATATGCTCCTACTGCACAAAATGCTTGGCAAATGGGTGAGCTTGTTGGATACAACCTATATGCAGCCTTTGAAGGCAAGAAACTTGAAGTATTCTCACCTGTAAACTCAGGTACACTTGCGAGCCTTGGCCGTAAGGATGCAGTGGCAACCGTTGGGGCCAATAACACGTCCCTTAAAGGCCTGCCGGCTACATTGATGAAAGAAGCAAGTAATGTTCGCTACCTATCACACATCAAAGCCCTATTCAGCCTGGCTTATTAATTC
>NZ_JVPL01000306.1:0-2092 GCF_001054655.1 Bacillus sp. 220_BSPC | reverse complement strand
CGTTAGTTCATTAAGAAAAGCGATTCTTATTAAAGAATCGCGCCCGATTGCTGAATATAATAATTGTCTCTCTTTCATTCTTTCGTTTCTAAATAATAAAATTGTCAAAGTAGATAAGCAAATCGTCAAAGAAATCCCTTATTTATTTTACACTGTGAAAAATAAAAGATTTGGTTTCTGAAGTTGCTTGTTTAAACTCCCAATCTCCATAAACTTGGAATTGTGAAAAGCCTACTTGTAGTAATGATTCATGGATTTCATCTTGTGTTCGGAATTTTAATTGCATCTTTTTATGAATTACTACTTCTTCTGTACGTGCATTTTTCACAGTTTCATAAAATGTAAAAACATCTTCTATAAATCCCTCGTATTCTGTCCATATTTCAAGTGTATCACCAGTCATCTGATTCGTTGCAATATCAGGTGTCATATCCTTTTTCCACTGTTCCCACGCCTTTGCTAATGGGTTACGTGTATCAAAGATAAAATGTCCTCCAGGCTTTAATGCTCGATATGCATCTGAAATGACATGTTGCCAACTTTCATCTGTAAGAAATACTTGCGCAACATTCGCTGTCATTATAACGGCATCAAACGCATTTGTTTGTAATTTTGAGCTATCACCAACAATCCAAGTCACTTCGTCTGGATACGCTTTGTTTTCCGCATATTCGATTGCTTCTTCATTCGGGTCAATAGCTGTAATATGATAGCCTACTTTCGCAAAATGCGTTGTCAATCTTCCAGTTCCACAACCCAAATCAGCTATTTTTTTAACATTTACCTTCTTTAACAGTGCTAAGAAGAATTCATCGTCTTTACCCCAGCTATTAATTTGATCATATACTAATGGAATCATTTATTTACCTACTTTCTAAATCATACTTATTTTTACCTTTATATTTGGCAAAGTACTTTTACCAGTACCTGTACCACAAATTATTTTCACTTAATTACTTCGATTGGATTACAATTTCTTCTTCCGCAATATGGCCCTTTAATGGAATAACATAAACAACTTTAATGTTACTTAACAGTATTCCTTATGGAACTATCCTGCCCCTTTAGTTCATTAAGAAAAAAGACGATTCCAGACGGTGTAAATGGTTATTTTGAGGGGGCATTGAGGTGTTTTTTCAAGTCTCCAGAACTTATAAGAATTAGACAAAAAAAGCCCTAGAACCTAGGGCCATCAATTTGAAGGTGTTTTTTGTCTAAAGTGAATATTAGGTGTAAAAGACAGCAAGTGTGGTGAATAATGAAATTGTGAAAAGAACAACCAAGTTTCCAATTATTCCGGTCATTTTTAAAGAGCCTTTTTCACCGATTAGTGCTAGTAAGAATCCACATATCGGAGCTATTATTATAATTCCAAATATGGTGTAGCCAAAAATACCATTATTTCCAAAATCGCTATCAGGAATTGAAGTAGCTTTATAATGTCCTAAAATCAAAGTCAAAGCAAATAAAAGAATGGTAACAACAAAACAAGAGATGGAAAATATGCTGAACTTCTTTTTAGTCACGAAAGTTCCTCCTTGTTAAAAAAAATATGTATATAATATACATAATACACACAAAATGGAATTTTGAACAAGGTGAAAATGACTGATTATAACTTTAACCCTTTTTAATATAACTTTTAGACGTCGCTTTAATAAGGGGGAGTATCAGGAAAATGCGGATTTACAATGCTAAGGAAATTTCACCTATTAAAAAAGCCGATTTCCATCTCAAGGAATCGACTTTTTTAGTTATTCTTAATGAACTAAGCACCCGTTAGTTCATTACTTTTTTTAGGTTATACTTATAAGGTATTATATTCGGAACTTTTATAGCGTCAGTTCGTATATTTTATAGGAGGGGATAGTATGGAGAATAAAAAAGAGACAAATGTTTTAAAAGATGCGGCTAAATCTTTTGTTAAAGGGGTTACTTTTGGTAGTGTTTTTGATCCAGATATGAGAGAAGAAAAGGCAGATAAAACCAAAGAATTTACTGATAAAGAAATTATTGATCATTTATCAGGAAGAAAGAAGCTCCCTGATGCGGATATTGAAGAGTTAAAAAGAGCAGCCAAATATAGAGGATT
>NZ_JVPL01000305.1:0-442 GCF_001054655.1 Bacillus sp. 220_BSPC | reverse complement strand
AGAAAAAACGGCTTTGTGACAAACGAGTCTCGAATATTAATGACAATGAATCTTTCTTGAATTAAATACAAAAAACTTTAATTCTTCTTCAACTAACGAGTGCGTTAGCCGAAGATCGGAGCTGTCTTTAAGGCAGCTCTTTCTTTATGCAACTAAAGGGGCAGGATAGTTTAATAAGAAATCACACGTAATTAGGTTATTGGCACAAATAAAAAGCCCTGATATAAATAGGGCTTTCTTATTTTTATAATAATCCTCTATATTTGGCTGCTCTTTTTAACTCTTCAATATCCGCATCAGGGAGCTTCTTTCTTCCTGATAAATGATCAATAATTTCTTTATCAGTAAATTCTTTGGTTTTATCTGCCTTTTCTTCTCTCATATCTGGATCAAAAACACTACCAAAAGTAACCCCTTTAACAAAAGATTTAGCCGCATCTTT
>NZ_JVPL01000304.1:0-15726 GCF_001054655.1 Bacillus sp. 220_BSPC | reverse complement strand
CACTGACCGAATAAGTATATACTTTTGGCTAGGAGAAAGCTCTATTTCTTCGTCCCCCTTTCTGCAATACGAATCTTTTTTAATAGTTCGTTTTCCGCCTTTAGTAAGGTAATTTGTGCTTCTAAACGAGCATTTTTCTCTTCTAAGGTAAGTTCCTTTTCTCTAAGACGTCCTGAGTTTTCAGTTCTAGTGTCAAGTAAACCGATTATCCCCTTATTCTTGTAAGCATTTTGCCATCTTTTGTTCGCGGAATAAATTCTGTCCATCCCCAAAACCTCTGGATCAAACCCACAATGTTCAAATATTTCTCTCGCAGCCTTTCCTTTCTCTCTTTCAGAAATAAAAATATGCTTAAATTCATCTGTATAAGTGATTCCTTTTGTACCAACTGCTTTAACATATTTATTAGTTGATAGCTGCTTGGTCTCTTTCTCTGTGAAAATCTTTTTACTCATTATTTTCCCGTCTCCATGTTATCTCTAGTTGTGTTTCTTAATTATACAAAAAAGTACCCTATTGGTAGACTTTTTTTTGGTGTCTACTTAATAGGGTACATTGTAATGAGAAATTGGGTTTTTTTTATATTGGAATTTTCTCTAATGCCGCATGATTAAAGTCCGTCTGGAAATGAATTTTCTGTGTTAGATATCCTTACATGTTTATAGAAATCAATTTTCCCTTACTATATACTTCATTAAAGAAGTTTACTCTAGTAATCATTAATAAAATTGCTCTCTAGGGTTCCGTTTAAAGAATCATCTTTAAAGCCTGGTCCGAGAGAGAGCGTACAGCTAGTTTTAGCTGTATACACGGAGGGAAAAAAGCCCGGGAGATTTTTTTATAAAAATTCCCCTGGGCTTTTTTCCTTTTCCTATTAACCTGGCAAAGGAGAATGAATGATGAGTGAAAATTTAGGACTTGTTAAATCACTAAAGCTGCCTCATGTTGTTTTTATGGGCCTCGCTTGGATGACACCAATGATTTATTTTACAATCTATGGTGTAGCTTATGAGGCTGCAGAAGGTAAAATGGCAGTTGCTTATATCGTTGCATTTCTGGCTATTTTCTTTACCGCCTACAGCTATAGCCGAATGGTAAAGGCTTACCCCATCGCTGGTTCTGCCTATACGTATACGAAGAATTCTATTCACCCGAAAGCCGGCTTTCTTGTCGGATGGGCCCTTCTCATCGATTATGTTTTTTCTCCTATTATCGCCATTTTAACGTTTGGGATTTTCATGAATACAGAATTCCCTGCCATTCCTACTTATGTTTGGATCATCATCATGAATATCGTACTTGCTGTTGTTAATATCCTGGGCATTAAATCTGCGGCGCGTATAAGCGGAATATCTGTTCTATTACAAATCGGGTTTATCTTTCTTTTTTGCATGTTGATCATAAAGGATATTCTAGCAGGCGAAGGAACAAGTTCCATCCTTACGTTAGCTCCATTCTTTGGTGAAGATGCAGCAATGGGCACTATTTTTTCAGGTGCTGCGCTGATATGCTTCTGTTTTCTCGGTTTTGATGCCGTTACGACCATGGCTGAAGAAACTGTTGATGCACAAAAAACAATACCTAAGGCTATTTTCCTCATTATTTTTATCGCAGCGATCATGTATATTTCGATCTCTTATCTGACACAAATCGCCTATCCGGATTTTACTTTTGTTAATGCTGATAATGCCGCCTACAGCCTTGTTCGATTGATTGGAGGAAATCTGTTAAGTTCATTGTTTATCATGGTGTTAATAGTTGCGACTTTTACACAAGGTCTTTCTTCAGTAACAAGTGTGAGCCGTTTTCTTTATGCACTAGGACGTGAATCCATTCTTCCCAAAAAATTATTTACATCCCTGCATCCAAAATACAAAACACCGGTTTCAAATATTATATTCATTGCTGTAATTTCACTTTCAGCTGTTTTTATTAGTCTGGATTCAGCTGTATTATTTGTAAGCTTCGGTGCATTAACCGCTTTTATATTCGTCAATCTTTCTGTTATTGCACATTTCTATATCAAACTAAAAAAACGCTCACCAAAAGAAACATTTTTATATCTTGTTTTTCCGCTAGTCGGTGCCACTTTTATCGGATGGCTTTTAACATTGCTTGACTTAGCTACACTTAAATTCGGTGTGAGCTGGATAATGATCGGTTTTGTTTACTTGTTTATAAAGAAATGGTCGAAAGCAAAAGAACGGAAATTTGCCATCTCAACACTTAAGCGAATCCAATCGGAAAAAAAGTATGTGAGATAATCTGACATGTTTGTTGTTCTTTAATACAGCTTTCCGTTATATTAGGTACATCAAATCGAAACTAATAAAGGTTTCCACATTAGGTTGGAAACAAAAAGCTTTCTAGGGTTCCGTTTAAAGAATTATCTTTAAAGACTGGTCCGAGAGAGAGCGTACAGCCATTACGGTTGTATACACGGAAGGATAAAAGCCTGGGAGATTTATTTCTCTCAGGCTTTTATCCTTTTTTATTCCAAAAGGAGGAAAATCATAATGAATGGCATTAATACCACGATCGTATCAAAAATGATTTCGCCGGGAGGAAAGTGGTCTTCCCGCATAAAAAGAGGGAAACAAATCACATTTACTGCAATGGAAGATGGTGCGAATGTATCGCTGCTTCTCTATAACGCAGATGATACAGCTGAACGATATAATATGCCAGATACATTAAAGGCTCAATATACAGCCTATTTGACAAAAGGAAATGTCCTATTGAGCGATAACGGTCGTGTTCTTGCAAGTATCACAGAAGACTCGATTGGCTGGCATGATACGATCTCCGGATACTGCACCCGCCAGCAAATCGATCAAAAGTATGGAGAAACGACTTACCAAGAACTGAGAAATGACTGGTATCAAAATGGTGAAGGAAATCTAATCGTTGAGCTGTTCCGCAATGGATTAACAACAAGTGATTTATCACCTGTCGTGAATTTGTTTTCCAAAGTGTCCTGCGATGATGAAGGCAACACGCAATTTGTCCAAGGACACACTAAAAAAGGGGATAAGGTTACACTTCGAACGGAAATGGATGTCCTTCTCGTTTTATCCAATACACCAAATCCACTCGACACAAACAAAACGTACACAACTGCACCAATTGAAATAACAATTACAGATGCCGAACCTGTTAAAGAAGACGATGTTTGCTTAAATCATCGCCCAGAAAACCGAAGGGCCTTTGAAAATACTTGGGAATACTTACTTCTTTCTAAAGGAGGAATTCAATAATGGCTGTTTTAAATTATGTCGAAAGCGAACGTAAAGTGGAAGAAGCAATTTATTATAAAAAATTAATGGCTGGAAACGGCTGGCTATATACTTTAGAACCGGGCCAGGTGTTTCGAATCGTGGATTTAGAAGGAAACCAAGCGGCAGACACCCTCTTTTTTGATGCGGATCAGCCTACTGACCATTACAGTGCAGTGAACACGATTCAGTGTCAGCAAAACATTTATTTATCAACGGGGTCTGTGCTTATTGCAGAATCAGGGAAAGAACTAGTGAGAATTATTGCTGATACTTGCGGACGCCACGATACACTCGGTGGTTCCTGCTCTGCACAGAGCAACACAGTTCGGTATTCACATGATACGCTGCCAATGCATAACTGCCGCGACACATATATGCTTCAGTTAGCCAAATATGGTGAAAGCTTCACAAAAAGGGATCTTGCCCCAAATGTCAATTTTTTCATGAATGTCCCCGTTACACCCGAAGGAGATTTGAAATTTACTGATGGTGTTTCAGCACCTGGACATTACGTGGAAATGCAGGCAATCAGCCGGACAAAGGTATTAATCAGCAACTGTCCGCAGCTGAACAATCCTTGCAACGCATTTAATCCAACACCAATTCAATTATTGATCTGGGATAAATAGAACAGGGGAGTGAAGAACATGTTGAAGAAAGTACTAATAGCAAATCGCGGCGCAATTGCCACCCGAATCGAAAAAACTTTACGACGGATAGGAATCCAATCCGTTGCTGTCTATACGAAAGCAGATCAGGATAGTCTGCATGTGGACTTGGCGGATGAAGCTGTTTTAATCGGTGAAGGTGCTGCCAAAGAAAGTTATTTAAATGCTGATCTTATTCTAAAAACTGCTATCGATACAGGAGCAGATGCCATTCATCCTGGATATGGATTTCTAAGTGAAAATGCGGACTTTGCGCGTGCCTGCCGTAAACACGGCATTAGGTTTATCGGTCCAGCACCTGAACAAATTGAAATGTTCGGCTTAAAGCATTCAGCACGTGAAATGGCTGAAAAAGCGAATGTCCCGCTTTTACCGGGTACATCGCTGATTAACGATGTCAATATAGCCCTAAAAGAGGCAGAACGGATTGGTTATCCGATTATGTTAAAAAGTACAGCTGGCGGAGGGGGCATCGGCATGCGTATCTGCCTGGATAAAGTTTCACTACGTCAAGCATTCGATACTGTTAGCCGCCTGGCAGAAACCAACTTTAACAACGGCGGTGTTTTTTTAGAAAAATACATTCAGAAGGCACGCCATGTTGAAGTTCAAATATTTGGTAATGGATTTGGTGAAGTTGCAGCACTAGGAGAACGCGATTGTTCCATTCAACGACGCAATCAAAAAGTTCTTGAAGAAAGTCCAGCACCGCTTCTTTCTCCTTCTGTACGGGAAAATATGTTGGCAGCGGCAAAACGGTTGGCACTTGAGGCTGGCTATCGTAGCGCCGGTACAGTTGAATTTTTATATGATCCAGAAACAGAGAATTTCTACTTTCTTGAAGTGAATACACGCCTTCAAGTTGAACATGGTGTGACTGAAGAAGTGCTGGGTATTGATTTGGTTGAGTGGATGGTGCTTGAAGCGACAGGGGAATTGCGTGGGCTGGATACCTTATATTCATCGCCAAAAGGGCATAGTATTCAGGCACGGATTTATGCAGAGGACTGCTTAAATGACTTTCGCCCAAGTGGCGGGCAAATTGACCAAGTCCGTTTCCCGGAAGGAGCCCGGATTGAAACATGGGTGCGAGATGGAATCAACGTCACTTCTTTTTACGATCCAATGTTGGCAAAAATAATCGTTCATGCGGAAACAAGAGAGGAGGCAATTGACCTCTTAAGTATAGCCCTTGAAGAAACGAGATTATATGGAGTGACAACAAATCTACAATATTTACACGCTCTTTTACAGGAAGAGGATTGTAATTCAGGCCATGTGCATACGCAAATGTTGGAACATTTTACGCCGGATGAAAGGGCGATTGAAGTACTTGATGGCGGCATTCAGACAACTGTACAGGACTGGCCCGGCCGTATCGGTCATTGGAATGTTGGTGTACCTCCTTGCGGACCAATGGATCCTTTCGCATTCCGTATTGGCAACAAATTATTAGGAAATGATGATCAGGCTTCAGGTCTTGAATTAACCCTTCGGGGCGGGTCCTATCGTTTCCGGGTAGACATGTCCATTTGCCTGACTGGTGCTGATATGGAAGCGAAACTTGATGAAAAAGAAGTATCAATGTATAGCGTGATTAATGTAAAACGTGGTCAAGTATTATCATTCGGTGAAGCTTTACAGGGCATGCGTACGTATTTATTGGTAGCCGGTGGATTGGATATGCCGCTTTACCTAGGCAGCTCCTCAACCTTTACACTTGGAGGTTTCGGCGGACACGGCGGACGTGCGCTACGAACAGGCGATGTGTTAAGGGTTAACTCAAGTTCTGCACCTGAACAGCTGGAACTCCCTTTTGAACTTCGGCCTCCATTAACAAAGGAATGGACGATCGGTGTGATTTTAGGTCCTCATTGTACAGAGGAATACTTAATGCCTGATTATCTTGATCAATTAACAGACACAAGTTGGGAAGTGCATTTTAACAGTTCACGGACAGGAGTTCGTTTAATAGGACCAGCGCCGCATTGGGCACGTGAAGATGGAGGGGAAGCGGGTCTGCATCCATCCAATATTCACGATAACGCCTATGCAATTGGAACCCTGGATTTAACCGGCGATATGCCTATCCTGCTCGGTCCGGATGGTCCGAGTCTTGGCGGTTTCGTTTGTCCAGTCACGACCGCTTCCGCTGAATTTTGGAAAATCGGCCAGCTTCATGCCGGCGATCGCATTACTTTTCAGCTGTTAACAATAGAAGAAGCAAATGTACTTCGTCAGACACAGGAGCAATTTTTAGGTGCCATTGGTAAAAATCATGTGGAAACAATGCTTCCTTTTCTACCTGAAAAAACAGACTCGTTTTTACCAGGCTATCCAGTTCTTGTTCAAGGAACAGACCGCCGTTTTCCATTGACGATTCGTGCCGATGGTGACGAAAATATCCTGATTGAATACGGTGAAATGGAACTTGATCTTTTGCTCCGATTTCAAGTGCATGCATTAATGGAAGCCATACAGTCCCGTGATGATATCCCGGTGATTGATTTAACGCCAGGCATCCGTTCTTTACAAGTTCATATCGATGCGACAAAAATGTCGATCGTTTCACTTTGTGAAATAATTGAATCGATTGATAGCACGCTGCCTCCGCTTGAAGAAATGGAAGTACCATCACGTATTGTCCGTCTTCCACTTTCGTGGGATGACCCTGCTACACAGCTGGCCATTGATCGTTATCAAAAAAATGTCCGTCCAGATGCGCCATGGTGTCCAAGCAACTTGGAATTTATCCGCCGTGTTAATGGATTGAATGAGATTGATGAGGTGCAAAAAGTGGTCTTTGATGCCAATTATTTAGTTCTTGGTCTAGGTGATGTCTACCTCGGCGCACCTGTTGCAACGCCTATCGATCCGCGGCACCGTTTAGTTACGACAAAATACAATCCAGCCAGAACATGGACGCCGGAAAATGCAGTGGGCATAGGTGGGGCTTATATGTGTGTATACGGAATAGAAGGACCAGGTGGATATCAATTTGTCGGTCGAACGGTTCAAATGTGGAACCGTCTGCGTATAACGAAAAGTTTTACCGAAGGGAAACCATGGCTACTTCGCTTCTTTGATCAAATACAATTTTATCCAGTTGGTGCAGATGAACTTCTCGACATGCGAGACGGATTTTTACGCGGCCAGTTTGAAGTCGATATTATTGAAACGACCTTCAAACTAAGTGATTATCTAGCTTTCTTAAGTTCAATAACTGAAAGCGCGGATGCTTTCCGGGAAACACAGCAGTCTGCCTTCCATGAGGAGCGTGTAAGATGGCGTGAATTGGGACTTGACGAATTTGTTTCAGAACAAGAAGTGAATGAAACGCAAGAGGAAGTATTACCGCCAGGTGCTGAAGCTATACGCTGCACAATGCCAGGCAGCGTATGGAAAGTCCTTGTCTCACCAGGCGAAGAAGTGAAGAAAGGCGATACACTCATAATAGAAGAAAGCATGAAGATGGAGTTTCAACAATTGGCTCCAAGTGATGGATTCATTCATTCTGTCCATGTAGTGCCAGGTGAAGAAGTTCATGCCGGTCAATTGATTGTTTCTATGACAAATGAAAAGCGAGGTGCTTCCAATGATGAACATACCGGAAATGTTGTCCATTCCTAAACTGAGGGAAAGATATCAGTCTAGGGATTTAACACCAGAAGCACTTATTCAAGAGATTGTAGATCGGGCAATCGCAGACAAAGAATATAACGTTTGGATTACTCCGCCTACGATGAAGTTGATTCAACCGTATTTAGATCATTTAAAACAAATGGATCTAGAGCAAAAGCCGCTCTGGGGCATCCCGTTTGCGATTAAAGATAATATTGATCTTGCGGGTGTTCCTACTACAGCCGGATGTGCTGCGTTTAAATACATTCCGGATGAACATGCCACAGTTGTTAAGCGTCTAATTGAGGCTGGTGCCATTCCGATAGGTAAAGCAAATCTTGACCAGTTTGCAACGGGTCTTGTTGGAACAAGAAGTCCTTATGGAGAAACTAAAAATGCGCTGAACCCTGAATTAATTAGCGGCGGTTCAAGCGCAGGCTCTGCTGTTTCCGTTGCACGCGGTCTGTCAGCATTTGCACTTGGCACTGATACAGCGGGATCTGGTCGTGTTCCGGCAGCATTAAACCGTCTCGTAGGATACAAACCAAGCTTAGGGGCATGGCCTATCAATGGTCTTGTACCGGCCTGCGCCAGCTTGGATTGTATCAATGTCTTTGCTAATAGTCTATCAGATGCTTTGCTTGTCGATGAAGTAGTCCGTGGGTTTGAAGACTCTGATCCATGGTCAAAGCTGATCAAGCGCCGTTCAAATGCGCTTCCCGAAAAAATTTGTCTCATACAAGAACCTCCTGCTTTTTACGGACCGTTTGCACAGGAGTACAAACAGGCATGGGAAGCGGCTGTTATCAAAATTGAAAACTTGGGTATTCCAATTGAGTACATCGATGGAAACTATCTAGCTGAAGCTGCTGCCATTCTATATGACGGACCATGGGTGGCAGAACGCTGGGCAGAATTGGGTGAATTTATTACGACACATGAGAATGCGGCTTTTCCTGTGACAGAAACGGTACTACGTTCCGGAGCTAAACCGGAGTATGATGCATCTTCCCTTTTTAAAGCGATACACAAGCTTCGGAAGTTTACACAAAAAGCCCGTCAGCAGTTAAAAAATGCGGTATTGATCATGCCGACATCCGGCGGGACATGGACGCGGGAGGAGGTGCGTAAAAATCCAATTGAAACAAACAGTCTTATGGGGCTGTATACCAATCATTGCAATCTATTGGACCTTAGTGCTGTAGCGGTTCCAGCAGAAGATGCTACAGAAAATCTGCCATTTGGGATTACCTTATTTTCAAGCAGTGAAAATGAGAATCTTATTTGCGGCCTTGCGGATTTGTTTTTACATCAAAGGAGTTCTTTTAAAAAGAAGGAAACTGTTTTCGTAGGAGTATGCGGACTTCATATGCGTGGATTTTCCCTTGAAAAACAAATGATTGAACATGGTGCAGTGTTTATTCGTGAAGCGAAAACAGCTCCTGAGTACAAAATGATCCAATTACCCACCGAACCTCCTAAACCTGGATTAATTCATTCAAATGAACGAGGTACATCCATTGAAGTGGAGGTGTGGGAAATTCCACTTACCGAGTTCGGGTCTTTTGTAGAACGTATCCCTTCGCCACTTGGAGTTGGAAAGATTAAATTGGAAGACGGCTCTGAAATATCAGGATTTATCTGTGAAGCGAGTGCTGCCGAAACAGCAGAAGACATTTCACAATACGGAGGCTGGCGTTATGCCTTTTCCGTTTAAAATAAAGGGTCTAAATTCATGAGCATTAGGCTGATTCGGCCTTAACAGAAGGTTGGTTATATAGCATCGGAAAAATATGAAGATGGATTCACGAGTGTAAGAATGTATTAGGCATAAATGTACGGAGCTACCTATGGGTTATCATTTTGTGAAAAAAGGCAATGTTGGATTTAATATTAAGAATTGAATTCTAGTAAATAAGAAAATTATTCCTTTGACAATCTCATGAAACTCCTTTATATTTAGCTAGTACTTTAGTGCTTAAAAGCGTTTCAGTAATTGTGAGGAGTTAAAAGGTCCGATCCTTACCTCAGAGAATATACAACATTGAAAGCGGGGAAATACATCATGCGTCTTGAAGATGCAAAGCTAAAACTCTCCTTACTTGAAGCAATTGGGGTTTTGGCCATTCTTTTCTTAATTATTGCAACTGGTATCATTCATTATGGACTTGCCCCCCATATTCCAATTATAGCGGCACTCCTTTTTCTATTTGTTTATGGAAAGTTCAAGAAGCTGCCATTTTCGATTATGGAGGCGGCTATCGTCAAAGGTGCAGGCACTGGTATGGGAGCCATCTATATATTCTTTTTCATTGGAATGTTAATTTCGATCTGGATGGCAAGCGGGACTATCCCTACCATCATGTTCTATGGGTTTGACTGGATTTCTGGTGAATATTTCTATGCAATCACATTTCTGGTGTGTTCGCTAATTGGGCTATGTATCGGGAGTTCACTTACAACATCTGCCACAATCGGCGTTGCTTTGATAGGGATGGCGGCGGCGATGGATTTATCGTTGGCGATTACAGCCGGTGCAATCATTTCCGGTGCATTTCTTGGAGATAAAATGTCTCCATTATCCGACTCTACCAATCTTGCATCGGGAACGGTTGGAGCACCATTATTTGAACATATTAATAATATGCTTTGGACTACGATTCCAGGTTTTTTCATATCGCTTATCATCTTTTTCTTCCTTTCACCGAATGCCAAAGTTGCTCGCGTTGAGGAAATCGAAGCCATGACCAAGGCCCTGGAAATGGAAACGAATATAAGCATATGGAGTTTGATTCCGTTTGTTATCGTTCTAATCATGGCTTTGAAAAAGGTGTCAGCGATTCCGACATTGTCAGCAGGAATCATTTCGGCGGCTGTCATTGCTTTCATACAAACCCCAAGTTTGACGGTTGCAAAAATAGCGGATATCTTATACGGCGGTTTTGTACTGAAGAGTGGAATGGAACAACTTGACTCAATCCTATCGCGGGGCGGAATTGAAAGTATGATGTTCTCCGTTTCGATGGTGTTGTTGGCATTGGCGATGGGCGGACTATTGTTTGAATTGGGAGTCATTCCTTCTATTTTAAATGCAATCCAGGATTCATTGACGAGTGTAGCGAAAGTGATTTCCGCTACTGTATTTGCAGGAATCAGCGTGAATTTCCTTGTGGGTGAACAGTATTTGTCAGTTATACTGCCTGGGAAAGCCTTTCAGCAGAGATATGAAGATTTAGGCTTGCAGCCCAAAACGCTTGCGAGGGTGCTTGAAGATGCGGGAACAGTTGTGAATCCTCTGGTTCCATGGGGTGTCTGCGGTGTATTCCTGACACAGGTATTGGGTGTTTCAACCCTTGAATATGCTCCATTTGCATTTTTCTGCCTACTTTGTCCTTTGCTTAGCCTGATTTCTGGCTTTACTAAAATCGGTATCCATTATAAATGAAAAAACAGGCGGTCGGATTCGACTGCCTGTTTTTTATGAGAACTTCCATAACCTTACAGAGAAGGGGAACCCCTGACATGAACAGAAATGCCAGGGGTATTTGATCGTTTATTTTGAAGACGCGATCTCATCTTTTGGGATGGATACGACTTTTTCTTTCTGTTCAAGTAAATTCATTCGCATGACGACATTTTGGAATATGCCCATTGAAAGCATGAGCAGCAGTAAGGAAGATCCTCCATAACTGATGAATGGAAGGGTGATCCCTGTAATTGGGATAAGTCCGGTCACTCCGCCGACGTTGATACCGACTTGAATGCCGATCATGGATGAGATGCCGATCAATAAAAGACTTCCAAATGGATCTTTGCATTTGGCTGAAAGTACAAATCCCCTCAGGACGACAAAACCTAGTGTCAATAGAACGAATCCCACTCCGAATATCCCGAGCTCTTCTGCAATGACGGCCATGATGAAATCAGTATGTGATTCAGGCAGATACCCGTATTTTTGTACACTGTCACCAAGTCCCACTCCAGTAAGGCCGCCGGAACCTATGGCGAATAAGGAATTCACGAGTTGATACCCGCTTTCTCCTGCCTTTCCGAAAGGGTCTGCAAACCCGGTAAAACGAGACATCTTATTTTCAGTAAGAACGGCTGAGAAATTTCCTGTCACGAGTACCCCCAATGCAAATATGGCAACGAATATCGCAGTGATTAAAGAGAGTTTGAATATACTCTTAAAAGACATACCGGATGAAATGATCATGGTACTTGAAATCAGGAAAATGACCGCTGCCGTTCCATAGTCAGGTTGTATTCCGATTAAAAAGCAGATGAATACCAGAAAGAAAATCGGCGGGATGACGGCTTTATCAATACTATTGATTCGATCCTGCCTTTTTCCGTAAATGGCTGCCAGATAAATGATTATGGCTAACTTGGAAAATTCCGCAGGTTGTATCGATGCTGTCCCTAACTTGAACCAGCTTGTGGCATTTCCTGCTGTATGGCCGAAGATAAAGAGCAGCAAAAGGATACCGGCCATTCCAAACATCATAGACATCAAGAACATTTTGTTTTTGTACATCTTATAAGGAAGAATCATCGTGACGATCATTGCCGCGAATGAAATGAGAAAGGCCGTTTTTTGTTTCTCAAAGAAGTAATCCATGGGCCAGCCGTATCGAGCGACTGCAGTGATCATGCTCGAACTGTAAATCATGACTAAACCAAACAAACAGAGTAATACGACAGCGATGAAAATAGGGAAGTCGTATGCTTTAATTATTCTTTTCACTTGTGCGCTCACCTCAAATATGTATGCGCGAAAAAATCGCCTTCTTATATAGTAACGGAAAATCGGTTATATAGATAATAATTTTTATTCGATAGTATGAATTTATCCTCCATTACCCAGTATTAAACACTAAAACCGATAAACTTGTCTGCCGGATTATCAGAATTTCGATTCTTATTATACTTACCTTCGATAACAAACGTGAATATTCCTTTTAATAACGAAAAAATTTTACTATATATTCCATTTTGAAGTGCTAACATGTCTGGGAGATTACTAGTTAATGGTATTTGCGTTGAGGATGGATTTCATGGAGCTTCACCAATTGAGTTGTAAAACGTGATGTGATGCAGTGGATACTGTGAATACACCGATTAAGTGGCAGGGAATCGGTCAGGAACCTTATGAAGAGAGGGAACCGGTTGTGAAGTTGGTTCCAAGCGATTATATTATACAGGCTGCTGCGTCTCTGGCATTATATAAAGAGGGTTCAGGGGAAGAATTTCCGTACGTTTAGTGAAGTATATGAACATATAACTGTTCAAGAAAAGTGCTCAGGCGCTCTTATCAATTCTTTTGGCAACCTAATTTCATTTGAAAAGGGCGTTTTGACATCAGTGCAGCCGAGAAGTTTTGCTGCATTTCAGAGGAGGGGTTCCTCCTCGGTCGATCTTTATTAAAGCATAAAAATGATATGGAGTAACGATAAAATAAGATAAAGCAAGGGGAGTAGTTATGGAAGAAATACATGACAAGTTGGAAGTGTTTTCTCCGGCAACAGGTGAGAAGATTGCGGAAATCGTCCCAACACCATTGAAGTCGATTCCTCATATATATATGAAATCAAGACATGCGTTCCAATCATGGTCGAATCTTCCCATCAAGGAACGGCTGCACTATTTAAAACGGCTCCGTTTATTGATGGTTGAAAGGATGGATGAAATAGCAGAAGTCATTTCAAAAGATGCGGGAAAAGTGAAAATTGAAGCGCTGGTTGCTGACATCATGCCAACGATCGATGCAATCAAGCATATCGAGAAACATGCAGTGAAATCTCTTTCCGGACGGAAGGTCACCACTCCACTCATGTTAATTGGTAAAAAATCTTATGTCCATTATATGCCCCGTGGAACGATTCTCGTCATTTCACCATGGAATTATCCGCTGCAGCTTTCCATGGTTCCCATTCTTAATGCCCTAGCGGCTGGAAATACTGTCATCGCCAAACCATCAGAGGTAACTCCTTTAGTTGGGGTGTGCATCGAAAATCTGTTTCTTGAAGCTGGTTTCCCAGAAGGAACTATACAGTTTGCCCATGGAGGGAAAGAATTGGGTGCGGCATTAACTGAGCAAAAACCAGATTATATATTTTTTACTGGATCTGTAAGGACCGGAAAAATGATTGGTGAGGTTGCAGCAAGAGACCTGATCCCAACGACTTTGGAGCTTGGCGGTAAGGATCCGATGATCGTTCTGCGTGATGCTAACCTGGAACGGGCTGTGAACGGGGCTCTTTGGGGGGCTTTCACAAATAGTGGGCAGGTGTGCATGAGTGTTGAAAGGGTTTATGTGGAACGTCCTGTTTATAAGGAATTCCTAATGCTTCTTAAAGAAAAAACGAAGTCCATGAGGCAGGGGGTGCAATCGCAGGATGATATCGGTTCAATGACTTTCCCTAAACAAGTGGATATTGTGGCTGACCAACTGGAGGATGCACTGAATAAAGGGGCCGTACTTGAAACCGGAACACCTCCGAAAGAGTGGAAAACGGGGCAGACCCATTTCATTCCGCCGACGATTCTTTCCAATGTCGATCATTCCATGAAAATCATGAAAGAAGAAACGTTCGGACCCGTGTTGCCTGTTGTGCCTTTCGATACGGAGGAAGACGTGATCGCCCTGGCAAATGAAAGTGAATATGGACTCAATTCCAGCGTTTGGACGATGGATAGGGAAAAAGCAAGTCGGATTGCGTCACGGTTAGTAACCGGTGCGGTGACGATCAATGATGTGCTGATTACGGTTGCTAATCATCATTTACCATTTGGCGGTGCCAAACAAAGTGGGGTTGGCCGCTATCATGGCGAGCATGGATTGAAGATTTTCTGCCATGAAAAGGCGATCATGATCGATAAAGGTAAAAACGATACAGAAATACAATGGTATCCATATGAAGGGAAATACACGAGTTTTTTATCGCTGTTTCAGAACTATTTTTCTGCCAAACCGAACTGGATTCGTTTCGGCAAAGAATATTTATCGTTGTTAAAATTATCCAAAAGGAACAGAAAATGAGATCCATTTATAAAAAAAGATTGTTATTTTCATAACGAGCGCGTATACTATTAATATACTTAATAACTGATTTTCCTTTTCAAAGGGGAGTAGCGTTAGGGTTCGCCCTAAAACAAAGTCGTCATTACGTGAATGTTAAACATTCATCGGCTTTGTTGACATGATTTCATGTTCAGCAAGACCTTTGCCTATACGGCAGAGGTCTTTTTATTTTGCCAATGCCAATAGGAAGGAAATACTACTATTGGAGGTTGAATGGATGGAAGCATCAATGTTATTGGAATATGGCTGGGTCCTTCTTATCTTGGTTGGATTAGAAGGGATACTGGCTGCAGATAATGCAGTCGTCATGGCTGTCATGGTTAAGCATTTGCCAAAAGAACAACAGCGGAAAGCCTTGTTTTATGGTCTGATGGGAGCTTTTGTTTTCCGTTTTGCCAGTCTATTCCTTATTTCCTTTCTTGTCGAGGTGTGGCAAGTTCAAGCAATCGGTGCGATTTATCTACTTTTCATCGCTTTTCAGCACATTTACAAAAAATACGCTGGTAAAGGTGAGAAGGAAATCACGAAGCCTAAAAAGCAATCCGGTTTCTGGATGACCGTGGTAAAGGTTGAAGCGGCTGATATCGCTTTCGCTATCGATTCCATGTTGGCTGCCGTCGCACTGGCTGTTACACTTCCTGCAACAGGCTGGATGAAAGTCGGCGGTATTGACGGAGGGCAATTCGCTGTCATGTTCCTCGGCGGTATGATCGGGTTGATCATTATGCGATTTGCAGCAAATGCATTCGTTAAGCTGCTTCATCGGCGTCCTTCACTTGAAACGGCAGCATTTTTGATTGTGGGTTGGGTTGGCGTGAAATTGGCGGTACACACACTTGCACACCCTTCACTTGCTTTCATTGATCATCATTTCCCTGAATCAACGCTTTGGAAATCGATTTTCTGGACTGTATTGATTGGAATTGCAGCAGGTGCATGGATCATTTCAAGCAAAAAAGAAAAAAAAGAGAAAGAAGAGAAAAAAATACAGGAAGCATAAAAAAACAGGCGTGCCGGTCACGCCTACAGTTTGTAGACAAAAGGGGTTCGGAATTAAAAAATTCTGAACCCCTTT
>NZ_JVPL01000303.1:0-12169 GCF_001054655.1 Bacillus sp. 220_BSPC | reverse complement strand
CATAAGAAACTTCTATGGCGGCGCTCCTCGCCGCCACCATCTACTACGAAAATCTAAACTCAAAATAGAGTCTAACCCATTAACCCCTTGACAATAATGGATGATAACAATACAACCAGGCTGAACTTTTTTTGGTGGATCTTAAGGAAGATACCCTGTATAAGAAACTGGTTGTGACAGTATGGAAGAACCATTTAGTGTACTGCTAGTACGTATACAAAAATTTTTGTAACAAATCTCCTGTCATATGTATTGTTAATCTTTTTTTGAGGTGATTTCTCCTATGGAAGCAATGATTGAACGGTGTGCTGGCCTAGATGTACACCAAGAAACAGTAGTAGCCTGTGTATTATTTGGTCCATTAGATCAAAAGCCAAAGACCTCTATTGAAACATTTTCAACTACAACAACAGGACTCTTGGCTTTAAGTGATTGGCTCGCTACCCTTCAGGTATCCGATGTTGTGATGGAAAGTACCGGAGTCTACTGGAAACCAATATGGAATATACTCGAAGGTTCTTTTCACCTTGTTCTTGCCAATGCAAGACATGTCAAAAATGTTCCAGGACGTAAAACTGATGTGAAAGATGCCGAATGGCTTGCCAAGCTTCTAAGATGTGGACTTATTGAAAGCAATTTTGTACCACCGGAGGATATTCGTGATTTACGAGATCTTACTCGTTATCGAAAAAAATTGATTCATCATCGCACATCAGAACAGAATCGCATTCACAAAATTCTTCAAGATGCTAATATCAAGCTAACATCCGTATTATCAGACATTTTTGGTGTATCGGGACGCCGTATCCTTGAAGCGATTCTAAACGGTGAAAAAATAGAGACCGATGGTCTTCGAAAAATGGTGGATTGGCGAACAAAGGCAAGTATTACTGACATTGCCAGTGCAATTAATGGTCGTATTCGCCGTCATCATCGTGATATGTTGCGTTACCATTGGGAGCATATGAGTTATTTAGAAAAAGCCATAGAAGAATTGGAAAAACAAATCGATCAACTCCTGTCCCCCTATCGTAAGGAAGTAGAATTATTGGATGGAATACCTGGTGTGAACAAAGCTGCCGCAGCTACTTTTATTGCAGAGATGGGCGTTGATATGTCCGTATTTAAGTCAGCTAAACATCTTGCCTCTTGGGCTGGTGTGAGTCCTGGAAATTACGAAAGTGCTGGTAAAAAAAAACGAGTAAAACCACACAAGGTAACAAAGCTTTGAAAACGATGGCTGTAGAGTGTGTACTAGCGACATCAAGGCAAAATAATCGAATTGCTTCACATCGAAAAAGGATTACCAAAAGGCAGGGAAAAATGAAGGGACGAATCGCTTCTGCTCATTTACTACTAACGATTGCTTACAACATCTTAAAAACAGGGGAACCCTATCAAGAACTAGGCTCAAATTACCTTGAAGAAAAACAAAATAACAAAGAGTTAAAAATGATCGAATACCTAAAAAAGAAAGGCTATACAATCGATCCATCTGAACAACAAACTGCATAACCAGTTAAAATAACGACATAGTACATTTACGTCCTTCAAAAAAATTAGAATATGGTGGGCTTATTTAAGTATGGCCTTTCACTAAAGTGTTTTCATACAAAAAGGCGACCCTTCTTGAAGAAGAATCGCATCAGTCATAGAAACGGAAATATGGGTACTGCATTGTCCTGTCATGAACAAGCCTGCCTTTTATCTTATCGCTATTAAATCAGTTGCCCTAAATGTTTCTTTGCCTCGTAATCAACAAGTCCTTCATCCTTCTTAATTCGTGCCAGATAATCCGGGTTGGCGATAAGCGGACGTCCAATCGCCGCAATATCAATGATGCCTTTTTCCAGTGCTGCTTCCGCTGTTTCAGGATCAAGCCCGCCCACACCGACTATGATTCCATCCCAGTGGCTGCGTACCAATTCATGCATGGTCAATCCTCTTGCAATCGGTTTGGTAAATTCCATCGTGGATGGGTGAATCATTTTAACTCCTGTTTCATTGAACGCTTCAATAAATGTTTGGATCGCTTTTTCAGGGTCTTCCCACATATAAGACGGCTGGTCAATTTTCAAAGCCGAGAAACGAATAAGGGTACGTTCCGCTCCAACCGTATCAATAACTGCTTTTAGCACTTCCTTCATAAATGTCAGACGCTGTTTTAAATCACCACCGTACCGATCGGTCCTTTTATTGGAGGTGTCAGAATTGAACTGGTCAATTAAGTAGCCGTGTGCACCATGAATTTCTACGCCGTCAAAGCCAGCATCCATTGCATTCTTTGCAGCTTGTTTATATTGGTTCACAACTTCTGCAATATCCGTCTCTGCCATTTCTTCAGGAATGTCAAAAGGTTTGCCGAATCGTGAAACCTTACCTTCCGCAGCGATAGGTGACGGGGCCTGCGGAGGAAGTCCTCCTGCAATTTCATGGTGGCTTGCACGGCCCACATGCCAGATTTGCGCAATAATCGTTCCGCCTTCTGCGTGTACTGCTTCCGTTACTTTTTTCCACCCGTCGATTTGCTCTTGAGTATATATTCCGGGAACCCCAGGATTGCCCTTTGCTCTTGGTGAAATCACTACACCTTCAGTAATGATAAGTCCGATTCCATCTTGAGCCCGCTTTCGGTAATATTCTACGGTCAGGTCATTCACAACACCAGTTTCGTTATCGGCAAACGACCGAGTCATAGGAGCCATTGCCGTTCTTGTTTTTAAGTTCCATGCACCTATTGTTACAGGTTCAAACATTTTGGTTTTTATTGTTTTCATTTGAGTTCCTCCTGTTAACCGCTTTACCTGAGCTGAATTTTAGTAACTTTCATTGTGTAAGATTACCCGAAAAGTGGTTAATTTTCAAATAATTCACTCTGACTTTTTCGCTTTTGATGAAATATGGTAATAAAAACCAGCAAAAAAGCCAGACAGAGAAACTCCATTCCCTGCTGGCTAATTTATCTTATTAGTCTCGTGCTGTTCTGATAAAAAACGATACGATCAAACCAATGATTGCAAGGACAAGGCCGAAAATAAAGGCATCTTGAACGCCTGCAGTCAATGAACCGCTAATGGCAGATGGATCGAACGGATCTTCTGCATTTGCCATATAATTTTTTTGGGATGCTGACATGATCGTAATGGCAACGGTTGTACCGATGGCCCCCGATACTTGTTGCAATGTATTCATTAGAGCCGTTCCATCCGGATAAAGATTTTTTGGCAGTTGATTCAGGCCATTTGTCTGGGCCGGCATCATGACCATCGAAACACCAATCATAAGGAGGGAATGCATGACGATTACCATTATGATCGTCGTTTCAGTCGTTACGTTCGTCAAAGTCCATAACATGACAATCATGATAATGAAGCCTGGAACCACTAACCCTCTTGGACCGAACTTATCAAAAATGCGCCCCGTAACCGGAGACATGATACCATTAAGCACTCCACCCGGCAATAGTACCAGTCCAGCAGAAAACGCAGCTAATGCAAGCCCGGTTTGCAGGTATAACGGTAAGAGAATCATGGATGACATGATGACCATGAAGGTGATGAAGACTGTTATTAACCCTAACGTGAACATCGGGTATTTAAAAACGCGCAAGTCAATCATCGGTTTATCCATATTGAATTGCCTCACAGCAAACAGGAATAATGCTATAAGTCCAACAATGATCGAGGATAAAACGATCGCATTGCTCCATCCTTGCTCTCCGACAATACTAAAGCCATAAACAATTCCCCCAAAACCAATGGTCGATAAAATAATGGATGGTACATCGATTTTAGGTTTGGTGATTATTGAAACGTTTTGCATATACTTGAGACCGAATAGTAAAGCGATCACAAAGAACGGCAAAGACACCCAGAAAATGTAATTCCATTTTAGATTTTCAATAATCAAGCCTGAAACTGTCGGCCCGATGGCTGGGGCAAACATGATCACCAGCCCCATCAATCCCATCGTCGCTCCCCTTTTATGAATAGGGAAAATCAATAAAATGGTATTGAACATGAGAGGTAATAAAAGACCCGTTCCGATTGCCTGGATGACACGGGCTAGCATCAAGATGCCGAACCCGGGTGCAATTGCTGCAATGAGCGTACCAATGATGGAGAACACCATTGAGGCAATGAATAATTGACGAGTATTGAACCACTGAATCAAGAGTCCCGAAACGGGAACCAGTATCCCCAATGTCAATAGGTAACCCGTTGTTAGCCATTGCACGGTTGAAGGACTGACATTGAATTCTTGAATTAGATCCCCCAGCGCCATGTTTAATGCCGTCTCGCTGAATAACCCGATGAACCCTGCAATTAAAAATGCAATTAATATAGGGGTCGTCCTAATGACTGGGTTTTGTTGCTGTGTTGCATCTGCTGACATAAAATAATTCCTCCAATTACTAACTGTTCGACCTAAGCTTAAGATAATTTTTCCGCATGACTTATTTATTTATCAGCAATAATGGTATCTGTTCCGCAATGGCTTGGAGAGGTTCCCCGTTTTTCGCCGTTAAGGATAAAAGGATACCGCCTTCAATCAAAGCATTAATTACGATACTCAATTCTTTTGCCCGTTTCTCACTGAAGTCCGCTTCGAGTAATTTCTTCACATAAATGGATTGCCAATCTTCCATCGCTTCTTGACAGGCCATTCTTATCTGCTCACTCGTCGTATATGTTTCCGCTGCAATCGTCCCGATTGGCAGTCCTAATAGATTTTCACTATGACCAAAAACCTCGGATAAATGAAAAATATGAGACTGAATGGCTTTAATAGGGTCTTCAATTTCATCAAACCCCCGTTTAATTTCATCTATCACGAAATCTTTTGTATGAATAATCGCCTCGATCGCCAATTCCTCTTTGCCTTTCGGAAAATAATGATACAGCGAACCTTTTGGGATACCACTTTCCTCAATAATGTCCTTAAGCCCCACACCGTAATATCCACGTATACGAAAAAGTCTGGAAGCAGCTTCAATAAGAATGTCTTTCGAGTTTCGTTTCTCTGCCATAGCTGGATCACTCCTTGAAATTATATCAACCGGTCTATTAGAGACTATACTTGTATATCATTGTTTTGTCAAAGATGAAACTTATGTATGCATGGAATATCGATTAAAACTCATTGGAAACAAAACAAAAAAGAACACCTCATAATGGTGTTCTCTGCAAGTTTAAAAAATCGAGAAAATCAATACCTTCTTTAAACAACCTGGAATTTTTTAAAACGCTTCCATTATTAATCAAACAGATCGGCCTGCCTCAATATTATCAAGGATTCTTGTCATGATTTTTGAAATCAAGAATAGCAATTACAAACATGCCAAAGCTTAGCATCAGGGAAATAACTTCGAAAGTACCCATTCATACATCGCCTCCTTATATCCAGCTTTTCCTGATCAGAGATTGTCCTATACAAGAAAAAGAATGAAGCAGTGGCTTTTAAACAAAAATAAGCAAACCCAATCAGGGTCTGCCCTTGTACTCCATTCGAATTTTTTTTCAAAAGATCGATCGCTGTTAATAACCAAGTTTTTTTTCTACAACGTTCATTAGGGGTTTACCGTCAGAAAAAAGCTTTAAATTTCTCAGGAATAATTCCATCACGCGGTCTAGGTGCTTGGAAGAGTTGTAAGCATTATGTGGGGAAACCATAACATTTTCCAGCTGCCAGAAAGGGTGGTCCTTAGGTAAAGGTTCTACTTCAAACACATCCAGAGCCGCTCCTGCTATGTGCCCATTGCTCAAGGAATGAATTAAATCTTCATCAACAATCGTATTACCTCGGCCGACATTGATTACGTAGCTGCCTTTTTTCATTTTATTTAAGCGTTCTTTATTAAAAAAGTATGATGTATCTTTTGTAAACGGAAGGGCCAAGACGACAAAGTCGGACCTGGAAAGGACCTCATCCACTTGATCCATTCCCATTATAAAATCAGCAGGTTCATATTCCGTGTTCCTCTTGGAGGGGTTCCGGCGGCACCCAATGACGGTCATACCCAGTGCTTTACATCTCTTTGCTATCTCATAGCCAATATCACCATACCCAATTATCCCCACTGTCGCATTCTCGAGATCTTTCACTGGAATTTCGACCCACGTTTTGTTTATTTGATTTCTGATCATTGTCGGTACGCCTCTTGCTAACGAAGATAGCATCGCAATTGTATGCTCGGCTATCGGGACAGATGTGCAGCCTTTGACATTGGTGATGATGACATCGCTGTTTTGTATATCTTCATTCAGCATGGCCTCCACTCCAGCACTGTCTGAATGGACCCATTTAATCTTTGGAGCTTTTTTTATAATGTTAAGATTATCATGAAGCCCCAGCGTATATAGGACATCAAACTGTGTTATATCAACTGTTGGCTGTGGTTCGGGTTCGCCGAATTCCCATGGCTCGACAACAACTTCTGAACAAATCTCCTTAAACTGATTGATGTATTTTTCCGGTATATCGACTCTGATATAAAGTGAAGGTGCTGTTTTCTTAGAAGCGGACATTATTAAACCTCCTCAAGAACCTACGATTCCTTTTTCCCTCTTTTATGGGAAGGCAATCCTTTGGGATTATACCAAGCCGTGCTTCATGGTCACTTCAAGAAATCTGGTTGCTCTTTTCTGATCCTTTCCCACAGAGGCTGGAAACTCAGCCATCCTTCATATTCCGTTCCCGTTTGTTCTGCTGTCAATTTTGCATACTCTTCTTCTATAAAAATCGGATTACCTACAGATTCAGCCATTATCTGTGCTTGACATGAACGTTCCATCGTTATGAACCACCAAGCAGCTGAATCTACAGATTGGCCAACCGTTAACAATCCATGATTGCGGAGGATGACAGCTTTGTATTGACCTAAAGCCTTAGCAATGCGCCTACCTTCTTCGGATGCATAAACCACGCCTGTAAAATCATCAAATAATGCATGATCATTGTAAAATTGGCAGGCATCTTGAGTAATCGGATCTAACAGTCTCCCTAAGGAAGACCATGTCTTTCCATAGACCGAATGAGCATGTGCCGCTGCAATCGCATCCGGCCGCGCTTTATGAATTTCAGAATGAATGGCAAAGGCTGCACCATTAACGGAATGTTCACCCTCTACAATATCACCTTTATGATTAACCAATATAAGATCCGAAACGGAAATTTGACTAAAATGCATCCCAAACGGATTGACCCAGAAATGGTCTGTATATTTAGGATCACGGACTGTAATATGGCCGGCTATCCCTTCATCGAAACCAAACTTTGAAAAAAGGCGGAATGAAGCTGCCAAACGTTCCTTCCGGTGATCACGTTCTTCTTCCATAGTATTGAATGTTGCCGGTTGCAGGGAAATTGTCTTTGTCATATCTCGTTCCTCCTCGAATCTTTTTCCGTTTTTTTGCTGAAACATCAATTAGCCAAGGTGTCCATGTCAGCTTTGCTCTTTATATCTTGCTTTACTTCACTTTCGTTCTTATGATCCTTATTGGAACTTAGGAGAGTGATCGCAGTAATGACGACAAAACTAGTAGCGAGCCCGTACAGAATTGGTTGAGTGGAGGAAGGTCCATTAATCACCAATCCGACAATGATAACGATCATGCTGGCGAGAATCGAGTAAAATGCCGCTGTAGCCGTGACCCTTTTCCAAAAGAAACCAAGGATGATCGGAAAGAACACAGCACCGGATAAAATTGCGTAAGCTACATCCAATGCAACTAAAATATCTTGAATCCATATCGAAACGATGATGGCCAATACACCAATCGTTAAAGTTGTTATTCGGGATGTTTTTAAAAATTGTCGTTCACTCATTTTTGGACCAATATATTTTTTAATGATGTCATTAACAACTAAAGTGGAGGAAGCAAGCAAAGTTCCTGAAGCAGTGGACATTAGGGCTGATACCACACTCGCAATGACAACCCCTAATAGACCAGCAGGTAAAGTTACCATCGCTATACTGGTAAATGCATTTTGGGGATCGCCTAAATCAGGAAGGATAATAAAAGCGCACATTCCAATGATACTGATTGCAATCGCATAAAAAACACTATATAACCCCGCTCCAATCGTTCCGCCACGAGAAACAGCTTTGGTTCGTGCGGTGAATAGACGCTGCCAAATATCTTGGCCAACAACTACCCCGAGGGTAAATAATAGGAAATATTGAAAAATCGTCTCTCCGCCAATGTTCCCTAACTCGAAATGTGATGCTGGGAGATTTTCTTTAAGCGAGCCCCACCCTCCTGCCTTAGAGATGCTCATCGGAAGCATGATAAAGAAAATACCGATCGTCATGATGACGAATTGCACGACATCAGTCATGGTGACTGACCACATACCTCCTAATATTGTATAAAATAAAACGATCCCGCCTCCGACTATCATGGAAACCGTTAAATTCCAGCCAGCCAAAACATGTAAAATTGTCCCCATCCCAATCACTTGCGTTACAGTCAGCATGAATGTATAGATAACAGAGACAAGGGCACTGATCAATCTTGTCTGAGAGTTGTAGCGTTTCTCAAGCATTTCACTGATCGTCAATACTTTTAAATTAAATATCTTATTTGTTAAAAACAGCCCAATAGCGATAATGCCGAGCCCGATCATCACCACTAGCCAAATACCGGATATCCCAAACTGATAACCTAACTTTGCTGTTCCTAGGGTGGAAGCCCCCCCTAATATCACAGCAGCTAAACAGGATAAATACATAAAATGACCAAGATTGCGCCCTGCCACAATGAAATCATCTGCTGTTTTTGCCCGTTTGGATCCGATTACTCCCACAATGATTAAAACAGAAAAATATAGAATCATGATCGATATATCCAAAATATGCATGTACACATCTCCTTTTGGGCTTGTATTGTTCTTATCGCTTGTAAAGAGGGAAGAAAGGACTTTACCGCTTCCTTCCTTCTCTATAGAAATGAGGAAACTAATTATTAAGCTGCGTTTCCAAATCTCCTACTCTCTCTTTCTTCTCCATTTTCCCTTTTTTTGCGAGTGCGATGAGTGTGATGAATTCATAGACAATATTAGCGGCTGCAGCAGCCGTGATTTGTCCGTGATCGTATGATGGTAAAACCTCAACAAGATCGAATCCAACAAAATCTATATTCGTCAATCCTCTCACCAAGGCTAAAGCATCATCAATGCTGGCACCGGAAACTTCTGGAGTCCCCGTCCCCGGAGCATAAACCGGATCTAAAAAATCAATGTCAAAAGATAAAAACACCGGACCATTCGCAACACGCTCATGAATGACCCTTAGCATCTTTTCGACCCCGATACGCTTATAATCGTTTGTCGTGTAAACTCCCAAACCTAAATCCCGGGCATCCTGAAGATCTTCGGGTCCGTACAGACCGCCCCTCATACCAATTTGAAGAGATCGCGATACATCGATGAGCCCCTCTTCTATTGCGCGGCGAAAAACGGTTCCGTGATTATACTTTTGATCAAAATAACTATCCCAAGTGTCAGAGTGAGCATCGAACTGAAGCAGGGCAACGGGTCCATGTTTTTTTACGATTGCACGTAACTCCCCTAGTGTAATGGAATGATCGCCTCCCAATGAAATCGGAATGATCCCTTTTTCAATGACGGGGGTAAGCTCTTCTTCGATCTTTTTATATGTTTCCGAAATATACCCCGGGATGATCGGAACATCGCCATAATCAATTCCTGATATATAGTCAAAAATATTAATATCTTGTTCTGGATTATAAGGACGTAAAAGGATTGAAAAATCGCGAATGGCTTCTGGTCCGAATCTAGCACCCGTCCTAAATGATTGCCCGGAATCAAATGGAATTCCCGTAATGACAAAATCCATATTTTCATCTATCTGTTCAACAAATGGGAGCCGCATAAACGTACGCACTCCACAAAAACGGGGTGATTTGAATGAGTCTTTCGGTTGATACTTCGTCATGTAACATCCTCCTAAATTCTAATTCTACTATTATTTTTTTCACTCCATTGCATTTGCAGATGTCATACAAACTTCCATCTATTCTAATAGAATGGATATTCATAACACCCTTGAAATTCTCTTCTTACCTTTTACATAAGCAAGATTCAGGCCAACTATTTCGCTGCGGTATATAAGGCTTTTCATTATTTTGTTTCATCAAATGATTAAAAACTTAATCATTTTCTTGTTTTTTGATTTATTTTTTGATTATTTAGACTTTTTGATTTATATTTTAATTAAACAGCATCCCAAAACCCAAAGGAGCGTAACGTATGTACGATGATATGCTGGAGGAAGAACTAAATAAAATTATTGAAACATCGAATAATAACATTCTCATTACCGATCAAGATGGAATCATTTTATATTCCAACCCAAAGCTTTGGGAGATTTATGGTATGAAAAGTGACTCTTATATCGGTACCTCCGTCTATCAATTAGAAAGTGAGGGCCTTCTTGCACCTTCCATCAATGCGATTGTTTTAAAGGAAAAGAAAGCGAAACGCATAATGCAAGAAACAAAGACGGGTCATGTTGTCATGTCGACTGGCTATCCCATTTTTAATAAGGAAGGACACCTCGTTAGGGTAATCAGCTATGGTCAGGATCAAACCGAGATCCTGCAATTGCAGGATCAATTTGAACAATTACAACGAAAAGTTAAAGGCTATCAAACGGAAGTCGAGGATTTAAGAGAAAAGGAACTGGATTACCATTATCTGATTGCCAGAAGTAATGAAACGAAACATATTTTAAAAACGATCCATAATGTTTCAAAAACCGATGCCACGATTCTCTTATTAGGACCTTCCGGGGTAGGGAAAAGCACTTTTGCCCGTGCTGTTCATGACCAAAGCAACCGAAAAAAAGAACCCTTTATCGAAGTGAATTGCAGCACGATACCGGAAAGTTTGTTTGAATCAGAAATATTCGGCTATGAGCCGGGATCATTTACAGGGGCAAATAAGCAAGGGAGGCAAGGCCTGATCGAGCAGGCTGACAGCGGTACTCTTTTCTTGGATGAAATTGGGGAACTCCCACTTGCCATGCAAGCTAAATTACTGAAAGTACTGCAGGAGAAAAAGATAAAGCGCATCGGTGGAAAAAAAGAAAACCATATTAACTTCCGCCTTGTTGCAGCAACTAATCAAGATTTGAAGGAGATGGTAAGTCAAGGTAGGTTTAGATTGGACTTATTTTATCGTTTGAATGTGATTCCCATCCAAATTCCGGCATTACATGAACGTAAAGAAGATATCCCTCTCTTAATTCAGCATTACTTAGAAAAAACCAATGATAAATACCAGAAATACAAAAAAATCCATCCATCGACTTATGAAGTTTTGACCCATTATCATTGGCCCGGAAATATACGGGAATTAGAAAACTTAATCGAACGGTTAATCCTGACCATCGAAGAGCCAATTATATTTCCCGAACACCTTCCACAATCCATCACAGGGCAAGTGGACCCCCCTGAAGATTCCACCTTCCTCGCAATCGAACAGGAATGTGAAGAGAATTTCGATTTAAAGAAGACATTGGAAAACGTTGAAAGGCAATTGATTGCAAAAGCATGGAAAAAATGTAAAACCACATACGAAATGGCAGAACATTTGGGCATCAGCCAGCCAACAGTCATCTATAAATTAAAGAAATACAAAAAGTATTTGTAAATTCATCTGGACTGAAATCCCCCGTAAACCATGAATGGTCCTTAGTCTTTAGCCATAGATGCTATTCAAGCTAAGGGCGCTTTTTAATATTTGCCGGCAATTCGAAGTGAAACGTATGAAGATTATCGACCATTCCAATATAAAGGCCATCAAAAAAATCCCCATTCAAGTTGAATGGGATTCACAATATCACCTTTCCATTTTTAATGTTACAGCTTACATCATTTCAAACGGATGATCATCAGTGAAGCTCCTGCAGATCCCCCACCTGTTAAGACAACGGTAGCCACTAAACCAATTAGCTTAAGGGATATTATATCCCCTGCTGATTAATGTACAATTACATCATTGAAAAACCCTCTTAGTATGTTTGGCAACCCCACTATATGTGGTTTTTTTTCATCTTTGGTCGAAATGTAAAAAGGCTCCCATAAAAGGAAGCCACAGTTTGTAGACAAAAGGGGTTCGGAATTAAAAAATTCTGAACCCCTTT
>NZ_JVPL01000302.1:0-33028 GCF_001054655.1 Bacillus sp. 220_BSPC | reverse complement strand
AAAGCAATCGCACTAATTGAGGCGTCCCAGCAGTCCTATCCAGCTGTTTCTTCATCGGATGTTTTGTGTGAGCAACAACGGTCATACGCTAGACGTTATCAAGAACTTCTCCAACAGAAGGAACAATGTATTAATGATATGGTCCAATTAGCAGAAAAACGCAGCGAATACAAGGTGATCTTGAGTTTTCCAGGCATTGGCCCCAATACAGCAGTTCGCTTAATAGCAGAAATCGGAGACATCCACCGTTTTGAGAATAACAAACAATTAAATGCTTATGCGGGTATTGACATACGCCGATTCCAATCAGGAAAAACCTATTTTAAGGACAAAATTAATAAGCGTGGTAATAAACACTTACGAAAACTGCTGTTCCTAATAATTCAGAACATGATTAAACAGAGACGTTACGGACGGAATCATATCGTTGAGTATTACGACAAATTAAAAACGCAACCCTATAACAAATGTCATAAAGTTGCGTCCATCGCCTGTGTGAATAAGCTTTTGAAGAACATCTTCTTTCTTATTTCACACAATATGAACTATGATTACGGGTTGGCCTCCAAATCATAGTTTTATAAATAATAACATAATCAAATGACCTAGTAAAAAAATCCAAGTTGGCTAGGTCTATTTTGTATACATATATTTAACAATTCGTCACCCAATTATTATTAGTAACCCTGAACACTCTGTACATTCTAAATACTAATAAATTAATTCAAACAAAGACATTGACTAATCGTAAGAAAGGCATGAGCCCGGTAGATTACCGGGTTCATGCCCTCAAGGCTGCCTAAGTAAATAAAGTGTCTAACTTTTTGGGTTCACTTCAATTTGGCAGCTCTTTTTCTTACGGAACTAAAGGCGTAGTTATAACAAAAATTTGTAGAAAAAATCTGAATGAAGGCGGTGATATTATGTTTAAGCAAAGCATCAGATTTCCCTTAATATATTTTGTGGTATTAACCGTTTGGCAATTTATTGCTAACACAGAGGTTAATTGGATAGATAACATAATGGTCTGTTTAATAATGTTCTTGATTATTGTGTTATATAAATGGTCGGAAATTCCATATAAGTGGAATAAGGACTAACAATGAGTAAATATAAACAATAATTTCCTCTTCAACTACGGGTGCGTTAGTTCATTAACATGGGTGCTGCGGCAGCAGTATATCCAAGATTTAGAGATTACTTAAAAGTGAATTGAAGTTTTTGCACCAGAACCTTTTATGCTCTGATCTTTTAAAACCTCCTGAACAATTTGATCCTTTACTATGTCTCTTAAGCTAGAAAACCAAGAGTCTATGTTTTCTATACCTATTTTTTTACTGACAATTTCATGGTCCTTGTTAAAAAGATAGATTGAAGGTAAAAATTTAGCATTAAGAGTAGAAATTATAACGTGTTCATGATCCAACAGGACTGGATCTTGTATTTTTTCCTCAACAACTATTTTGGTCACTCTCGCAACCTCTAAATCTTCTTCACATAAAGGAACATGAACTGATAAAGCTCTTAATTTTGATTTATTTTCTATCAAGAATTCCCTTATCATTGGAATAATTTCATTACAAAAACTACAACTAGTAGACCATAAATAAACAATTACATATTCTTTTTCAAAAAAATATTCCTTAGTATAGCGTTTCGATAACCAGTTAGAGTCCTCACTCAGTTTATATAAAAAATCTATACATTCCATATTCACTAGCTCCTTTATTAATCAATTCGCTTAGATATAATTATTCCCATAGCTTCTTCTGCTGCTAATTTTTCAACCGGGCTTTCTGGGTCATCATATACTCTCTTCAACAATTTTAAACCTTTTTCTTCTACATGATTTGGATCTAGAAGGGCTAAAGACCAAACTGCCCAAAAGCTTGCTTTAAAGTCATCTGAATTAACAATTTTTTTTAGGTAGGGAATACTAGTTTTTCCTATTCTTAATAGAGCCAAAGCAGCAGCCATCCTAGTTTGCTCATCGTCTTGAAATATCATTTGTGATATCCTAGGCACTGCTTCTTTAGCTTTTTCCTGTAATTCTCCAAGCACAATTATAGCCATAGTGTTGATAGAACTATTTTCATTATCAAGTGCTTGTATGAGTGCTGGTATTGCGTTAACATTACTCTCTTTCAACTTATTTACAGCTCCTAAGGCTTCTTGCGTATCTGAACTTCCTAATTTAAGAATATTTATATCAATAGGTTTTGAGTTTGACATTTTGTTCCCTCCCCTTTGTAGTAGCTAAATGTTTTTTTCTGTAAAGTGTTATGAAAGATAAAATACTAACTATGATTAAAGATAGATTTATAGCATTGATTGTGGATAATTTTAATAAAATGCCTGCCCATAAAAAAATACTAATAACTAACAAATACATAGTCAGGTATACAATAAGTTTTTTGAAATAATCACCAATAGAAGTATTAATAGATATTATAAAAGTAGAGTAAAATACAGATATTCTTAAAATTAGAATAACTATATATAATGAAGGTAATAAAGTTAAAAAATATAGGTTATCTGTGATAACTTTAAAACCCACGGTATTTCCAATTAATATATATGAAGCTACTACAAGAAAGGCAGGTAATATATATAATGTTTCTAATAATAAAATTTTAGTTAAAAGTTTACCTGGTAAAAGGAATAAGTCATGTGTTTGAGCATGTCTAATAAGACCTGAAAAATAAGATCCTATTATCGAAGAAAATAAAATTGCTGCAAGAAAAGTCCAAATAGCATTTGGGAAAAATTTACATATACATATAATCAAAATTAATCCTAAAAAGTATTGAAGTATTAAAGAAAGTTTGTGCTTTCTCATAATCAACATTTCATACCAAATAAATGAAAATGTTCCAGTTAAATATTCTCCACCCCACCAACTTTCTTGCTGTTTATTTTGAACTGAAGAAACCATGGAGTTAAAATCTTTAAACTCAGACCAAAACTCTGCTTCCCTTACAAGTTTTTCTTTTAATCTTGGGTCTTTAGTTGATATGTGAATAATAATAGTGGCTAAAATGGATAGACAAATAACTACAAGTACACCAGGGAAATTAATGTTTCCAAATAATAAATTTCCAATTCCATGCGCAACTGTATCAAAGAACACAACTAATGAAGAATTAATGGAAATATTATTATGGATATAGTAAATAGAAGTTGAATACAAGATAACTCCTATGAAAATCAATACTCCTATTGTTAAGCATAATTTGCGATTCCCCCGTGTGGAGGACATAGCGAACAAGAGTAATTCTAATAAGCAAATAACCCATACTCCTATTAGTGCATGTATAAATAAATGAGCGTAGGATAGATTTAATATTAGTCGCAGTATATCTGCTAGTAGGGCAGATATAAACCAAATTCCTCCTCTTAAACAAAAATTCCAAATTACCAATGACCATACTATTTTTTTCATAGACATAGGTAAGGTATAAATCCATATGACATCTTCCATTTTTGAGGGTAAACGATTAGAAATCAAACCATACAATGCATATATTAAATACAAGGCGACTATAACCCACCCAATTGTATTTATTCTCTCTTGATTATATGTAGGTATTGCCTGACTTTGTAAAGTTATAAAGATAATTAACAATACCAACGAGAAAATGGGTATTTTCCTCTTATTATTAATGTCTATCCATTTTCTTAAGCTTGTATGGAAATAGAGGGAAAAGAGATTACTCATCTTCTATATGGCCTCCTAACTCTCTAATAATAGCTTTACGCCAAGGTTCTAAAAGAGTTTCTTGTGTGGGAACAGTGTGTAAATTTATGATCTTCCCTTGTTGTATTAATATAACCCGATTAGCAGTTTCCATAACAAAATCGAGACTATGTGAGGAGATAATTACACTTTTTTGATTTTCAGCATTTTTCTTTAGCCACTGGGCTAACCATTGTTTTGATGGTATATCTAAACCAACAGTTGGTTCATCGAGTAAATATAAACTAGCTTCTTGTAGATATGCAGCTGCCAGCAAAATACGTTGTTTCTGTCCTCTAGATAAATTCCCACTAGGTCTATCTGCATAACTTTCTAAATTCACTTCTTTTAAAGCTTCTTGAACTTTAGCTCTTAACTCGCTTTTAGGTACTCCGAATGCTTTAGCCTTAAATTGTAAGTGTTCCGCAACTGTAAGAGTAGGATATAGATAGGGGCTATCAGGTATAAATACTGTTAACTTTCGGGATTGATTAGTGTTGGGACTAGAGCCAAAAAGGTTGACCTCTCCTTCTTCTACACTATATAATCCGCAAATACATCTTAATGTGGTTGTTTTTCCAGCGCCATTTGCTCCTAAAAGTCCCACAATTTCACCTGATTTTACTGAAAAGCTAATATTATTAATCCCATCTCCATTTTCATACTGCTTAACTATATTATTTAATGTTAGCATCTGACACATCCTTACCTCTTGTAAAAAGTTTTCATCAATATTGTATATTATGGGTATTTTCTACTTTTCCTGCTTTCATTTGAATCTTGTAATAAATTAAAGGTATTGATAACACAATAAAATTGTGTACAAAATGGGTGATAAGGGCTGCAAGGAAACCATAGTAAAGGTAAGTAAATCCTAAAATAAAACCAAATAAGACTAATTGAATCCAACGTATAAACCGTGGATTATAACCACTTCCTTGATGTAATAATGACCACAATACAGAAGTAATGGTTACGGCTAAAAGATTGTTGTTAAAAAGCCATAATAAAGTTGAAATACCTAATAATCTAAAAATAACCTCTTCAGTTACAGAGCTCTGTAAACTAATGCTTAAACTCTGTTTAAGTTTAAAACCAGAAAGATAGGATGATCTATCTGATAGTTCAGGAGATATCCTAATTAAATTGTTTTTATCCATATAATGAAATATAGAGGAGAATAATCCTAAAGAAATAAAAGATATCAAAACACCTGTAAGCACTTGCATACCTACATTCTCGAATAAAGGTAATTCTAGAACAGTGGCTAAATTAATTCCAGTAAGAGATGTAATAAAAGTAACACATCCATAAGCAATACTCCCCATAATAGCTGAAATTATTCCAATCAAGTAAACAGATTTGACAGAAAGCCTAGAGTCAAAAGAATTTATTATCCCCATAGATATATCTTCTTTACAAGTAAGTAAAACACCTACAATGGTAAACAGTGTAATAATTATAGGTGTTTTCAAATAAACTGCGTTATCTGTAAATATCAATAGAAGAATTCCTATAATTGTAGCTATAAATGAACCTATGAATCCAGATAAATTTAAAGCTGATTCCCCAAATTCTTTTTTTACAATTTCACCCATGTTAGAGGTTAAGATTTCTGTATCACTTAATATACCGATAATAACATTTTCCTGTACTTGGATAGATATTTTCATTCTTAATTCTTCTTCTTCAAGAATATACCAGTAAGTTCTAATATTAGAAAAATCCTCTTTGCGTTCACCTTCTCCAGTACTTTTAACTTTACTCCATATCCCAGAATTATTCACAGTTAAGGCTTTAATTACATCTAAAGGGGATTGTATATTAATTTCATTAGTTCCCATTTCCTGAGAACGAACATCAACGTGCATAAAAACAATTTCCTTATCCGCATTAATTCCTATTGAGATTGATTTATTTTGACTAACGAATCGAATTCTCCATGATTCAATAATTCCCCATTTGTATAATGTAGTTCTTAACCTGTTAAGCATATTTAGATTATGTAATCTATTAACTGTCTCCCGATCATACCAATACATGCAATAAGGCTGCCAATCGGAAACGTCAATATTAGTCAACTTTTTAATATGCCTTGTTGATATATTAATTGCTTCTTCCTTGTCAATTAATATTGATTCATAAGATTTAGGCCGATATTTCAGAAATAATACGAATCCAATTACACCTAGTAAACTTAGTAAAATTATATTCAAAAGAGTAACCTCCAATAGTAATTTACTGAAATGGGAGATCCTTATCACAAGGTAAAGATACTTTGCTAATACAGTGACAAGATTTAGAATTTTCTCTAACATAAAGTAAACGATCTGGAGCACCAATATTGTGTATAGAATCCTCTAGAATATTTCCAAGTTCAGCTCCCTCAATTTGGCAAGGAGTCACAGTACCATCAGCTCGAATGTACCAAGATAAGTATCCAGGAGTACAAAAATCGGTACATCCATTATTCCCTTCATTATTCCAGTCTGTTAAAATGATACGGTCTCCCCACTTATCTATACATTTTTTCAATTGAGTATTTACACAATTGTATTGATTGTCTGACAACCCGAAGTCACTATCTTTCGCTCGTCCTACAGGGAGCGTAAGACCTGCCCTAAATGCACTAACACCTGCTAATACAGCGTCTTCTACTACATGTTCTACACTCTTATAATTTGAGGGATTTATAGTCATAGCTATTAAAGTAGGAATTTTTGAGTTAGTTAATTTTTTAACATTATGTATGGTTTCATGATAAGCTCCTTGTCTTCCTCGAAGTCTGTCATGAATATCAGGTGTCCCATCAACACTGACTTGAACTACCACATTGTTCAATTGTGTGACTAAATCAATTTCATCTTCCCTCCAATTTATACCGTTACTAAATAGATGTACATTAGTAAATAAAGAACTTGCAGTAGCTAAGATACGTTTAAATCCCTTAGCTAATCTTGCTTCTCCTCCTGTCAAAGTAACATCTGAAACGCCATTAATAGCAAGTTTTTGTAATACACTTAGCCATTGATCTGTATCCAATTCATTAGTATATCTCTTGCCAGAACTTGCGTAACAGAAGGCACAACTTAAGTTACATCCGTTTGTCAGTTGCAAAGTGCAACTTATTGGTAAATAGGATTTTGTAGAGCCAGATATACGTAAGTTTTTTAATATACCTTCCTTCCAAGTTGATGTGAAAGGATGTTCATTGAATTGATCTATTAAATGCTGAGAAGTAATCTCCTCATTATGTATATTTCCCCAAATTTTCGCTGTTTTATCTATAGATCTAGTCTTAGATAAAATAAGCGCAAGTTCTGATGCAACGCCACTTAAACGAAAATAGTACATACTTCGACTCTCTAAAAGGAAACACCCACTCGGTTGTAGATGTAAGGAAAATTCTGGTTCATACTTTAAATCAAGATCATTAGTCATTTATACATCTTTCCTTTCAATAAATATGATGAATGTACTAATACTAGAGACAGAGGGATTTCTCCTCTCCATCTCTAGTTGCTCGTTTAGAGAGCTAGGTTAATAGGTGTGGGCGGTAGGCATGAACGTGTTAGTGAAATACTCTTTGCTGCCCAGCATGCAGCACAACCAACAGATTTGACTAATGGAACGCCACCTTGTTTTTGAGTGCTTTTTTGTGTTGAAGATTCCCACATTAGTTTTTGTTTGTCTTTTTCCATAAATGTCACCTCTTGTAAAATTTTTAATAGTTTTATACTATTATGTTATATATTGTAAATTAGATGTAACCATTTGTAAATAATTAACTTTTAAAAAAATATGCAAATAGTAATATGTTTTCTGCCAAGTACAGTTTCAAAATAGCTATAATTGATTTTAAAATTGATACTTTTGTTCTAAAAAAGGCATTAAAGGACGTTTAGTAACTTATAAATTGGGTTCGGTTCAATTGGAGGTGCAGTTTTTTTGACTAAATATACGATAGACGAAAAATCAAATGCAGTTTTAGAGTACTTAAAAGGGAAAAAAAACCATAAATCCATTACTCAAGAAAGAAATGTAGGTTTATCCCCTCTGAAAAGTTGGGTCGCTCGCTATCTAAAACATGGGATGGAAGGACTTGTTTCACCCTATACAAATTACACTCTGCCCTTTAAACTATAGGTACTTAAATATATGAACGAATATGGGGCATCGATCAACGAGACCGCTGTACACTATAACCTTCCTTCCGATTCTACACTTTTGAATTGGGCAATCCCCTCTTCCTAGCAAAAGATGTTGCTGAGTGGATTGATTACTCTAAAGACAAAGTTGGACAAATACTGAAAACAGTTGATGAAGATGAGAAAGTAACCTCACCGATACACTATAGCGGTCAGGTTCGCAATATGTATTTCTTAACAGAAGACGGTCTATATGAATATTGATGCAATCACGAAAGCCAATTGCAAAAGCATTCATGAAAGAAGTTAAGATAATCCTTAAGGCAATTCGCAGAGATGGTGGGTATATCGCAACAAATGAAGATGATGATGATGCTACAATCATGGCGAAGGCATTAGTGGTTGCCCAAAAGACAATTGACCGACAAGGTAAACAACTTGAATCTGCTAATAAAGTGATCGAAGAGCAAAAGCCAATGGTCACATTTGCAGAGAAGATATCATACAAATTAGCCTCCCCTAATAATTAAGGAAGGCTCATTCTAAGGGAACTTTATTAACTGTTTAGGCTGATAACGAACTGTACATTCTTTGGTCACGCAGTGGTCACAAAAATGGTCACATGTGGTCACAAAAAAGTAGTTTTTCTAGAATTTATCCATTTTTATCCTTTCATTCAATAATCACAAAACCCTTATATATCAACGTTTCCAGCCAACATCGACGGCATCAAACAGGACGGCACTTCAGAACCTGTCTTCCGTAATGGAGATTGGGTGGGGTTGATAAAAAATAGAGGGGATAGCATAGCATAATACTTCTGAAATCTTGAGTAATCACACTTCTTAAATTAGCAAGCTAAGGATGCTAAAAATCAGGAAGTATATGCTTCTTGTTACCTCATAAGTAGGATCGTAAGTTATTTACGACTTCATCAATATCTAAATGCAGATATTTGGTCGTAACTGATATATCACTATGACCCAACGCCTTAGAGATTACAGCAACATTTGCTCCTTTATTTAACAAGGTCTTAGCAAACCCCCTTCTTAACGCATGAGGATTGATATTCTTCAAACCGTACATTCGAGAATACTTATTTAACCGCTTCTGAATGTTATTATGCGTTGGTGAGGTTGATATGACATCTCCGTACTTAGTAATAAAAATCAAACTATTTTTCTTGCCATATTCTGTTCTAATTATTGCATTTTGTTTTAACAGTACCTCTAACAGTTTTTTTAGGAAGTCATCAAAAGGCAATTTAATTTGTTGATGATTTTTCATAATGCTTCCTTCTAAATTTAGCACATTGTTATTAAGGTCTATATGCCGTTCCTCAAGTTGAACCAATGTATTTATTCGGATACCTGTTTTAAACATGACTAGGACGGCTACAGCGTCCCTTAAGTGGATGAAATTCCCCAAGTCCAGTAAAGAGAGCAGAACATTAACATCATGCTCCGTAGCACCTTCCTTCACCTTTTGGTCCACCTTAATGTTAATGGTTTTCCAAAACTTCATTTCAATCCAACGATTATCAAAGCATCTAGACAAAAAAGCCTTTAGACATTTTAAACGTGTTAATTTTGTTTGATTGCTTACATTCATGCTATCTAAACATTTATAAATGGTATTGGCTGTAATATCGGCAACATTTGTTACTCTTTGAAAATGCTCTACATGAAGTACATAATCACTTATAGTCCGGCTTCTATTACCACTCACCTTCATTTGCCTTGTAATAACGTCTAGAGCGTTTGAAATCAAGATGGAGTCACTTAGAATAGCAGGTTGTTCAGTCCTAGCTTTTGAAGCGGCAGAATTAGAAACGGGTAATTCCTCTAATAACCCTCTTACGTCTACTTTAACATCTAATAATCCTTTTCTTTTGGTCATACGAAAAAACCTCCTATATCGTTAGTAATGTAAGTCGATATACGGTGTAATTTCTTACATGACCGTTATACTGACCGTTTCACTAAACGATATAGAAGGTTGTGGTAGCGGGCTTTGCAGCCGTTAAGTTAGTGTCCCAGGAGAGATTCGAACTCCCGACCGACGCCTTAGAAGGGCGTTGCTCTATCCAGCTGAGCTACTGAGACGTTTATGATATAAGTTGCGGTAAAACTTATGTATTACCTTAACTGTTCCCTTAGGACACTTCTTATTATAGTAGGATATCAAAAGGAAGTCAACGGTTTTTCAAAAAAAGTTTTTTTCTTTTTTTAAAGAACCAGGAAGCGGGGAAAAACGCTTCCTATTCATTATACATGAAGTCATTCCATTTGATAAGCATTTCTTAGATCCTCAACGATTTTTCCTTCAATGTCATAATAGATGATTTCAAGTTGGTCATTTCCAATCTCCAAAATGGCATAGGTTTTCTCTTTTCGTCCCCGCGGCTGCCGTATGCTTCCCGGGTTGATAAAGAGCTTGCCGTCAATCCACTCTGAGCCTGCAGCATGGGAGTGACCAAAGCAAATAATATCCGCCCCTGTCTCTTCACTTTTATAAGATAGGTTCATCAAGGTCATATTTATGTTATAGAGGTGTCCATGCGTTACGAAGAAACGCTTGCCTGAGATATTCTCCACAATATCATCCGGATATGCCGAATCATAGTCGCAATTCCCGCCAACGGCCAAAAACTCCGACATGTGAGGGTCATTTCTCTCCAACTCTGAATCACCGCAATGGATCATGGCGGCGACCTCTTGTTTATGACGGTCGGCAATCATGCTGATTTCATGAGTTAAGCCATGACTGTCACTCATTATTAGCACTTTCATCGTCACATTCCTTCTTCCCTTTTTAGAAATAGATCAAGTTTTTCATCTAGGGCCCTCAATGCGTTGGCACGGTGGCTGATTTGGTTTTTTTCCTCTTTTGTCAATTCAGCGTTTGTTTTGCCCTGTTCCTCTACAAAAAAGATGGGATCATAACCAAATCCATTCGTTCCTGAAGGCTGTTCCGTGATCAAGCCTTCCATCGTTCCCGATACCGTAATCGTTTCCTGGTTGGGCGACGCTAGTGCCAAGGCGCAATAAAATCTCGCCGTCCTAGCCTCTTTTGGCACGCCTTCCAGTTCGCGGAGGACTTTTTCCGTGTTTGCTTCATCACTCTTGGCCTCTCCAGCATAGCGGGCAGAATATACGCCTGGACGGCCCTCCAATGCATCTACAATCAATCCGGAATCATCAGCAATGACAAAGTGGCCTAGCTGATGGGCAATGGCCTCTGCCTTCAGGATCGCATTTTCTTCAAAGGTCGTGCCTGTTTCCTCCACATCCGGGGCATCCGGTACATCGAGAAGTGTTTTGACTTCATAACCTTTAGCAGAAAATAAGCTTTCGAACTCCTTGGCTTTCCCTTTATTTTTCGTTGCAATGATTACTGTCTTCATTTTTCATTTCACCCTTTTTCATTTTATCGGCACGGGAGCTCTTTTGGGGCTGAGAAAGAATTTGCTGTCATTCGTCATATGTAAAAGCCGCTTCTTCTCCAGTGCCAACGGACGGATTCAACTCTGCCTATCATGATCAACAACAGCCGCTGAATTTTCCAGATAAGTTAAGTCTAACACAACTCCCTCATCTGCAATAACCTGAAACTTATAAACTAACGTTTGTAATTTTCACTATGTTCAATATGGATATTAACTTTTATGTTATTTATTGAAGTCTTATCAAAGGAATTAATAATTTTATTATCCCACTTATTGATATGGTATCTGTATGCCTTTTCACTTATGTTAAAAAGGTCTGTATTGATTTTTTCCCCGGTCTCCAATGTCTTCAAAATATCTTGCTTAATTTTTATTTCTACCTTTTTTTCGATTTTTTCCATATCCAAGTTGTCTATATTTTGTTTCAATATCCCATTTGCTTTAACTTCTAAATCATATAAGGGTTTCTTCTGTTGTTCCAATACTTTGATGTTTGTTTTGGGGTCCATGATTTCAACACTTACCTTTTGTTTATTCAGGGAAAAAAACATGACTGTCGCCTTGTTTTCAACCCATTTCATACCAATCAAATCTTGTTTACTTACGAACCCTTTATACTGTTGTTTTGATATAACATAGCCGCCATTCAACGTTGGTATCTTTTTTTCTTTCCCCCTGTCTGTGTAATGACGCTCATTTATTACTATAGAGGGAATTAAAATGGAACCAACCGGTTGATAAAATTCCGAAACCAGTTCACTGAATTTTAACGGGGAAATGAAATAGTTTTCATTAATAACGGTCTCTGGCCTTTGAATGATCGTGAATAAGTTAGGAAGATTAAAGAAACTATCACCGTTAAACACTTTTTTAATATCCCCGTTTGTAACAAACAGCCATGAATTGTATCGCAATAAGGGCTCTTTGCCTACATATTCAATGAAATCCTTCATTTTTTTATTGATTACATCCTCACTTAAAATGAAGGAGTTAACATGCCCGATATATAGTGGCAATGCTGCATTTTGTTCTAATTCAGTAAATGCTTCTTCGATACTTTCCCCTTTACCTTTCCCAATGACAACACCAGTTTTTTCTTGTAATGCTGTGGCCCCCTCTTGTTTTGCTATATCCGCAAAATTCAATGCTTGAAAGTATAAGATGAATTCACCCTCTTTATAATCGATCCCTAGAGCGGATCCATATGTTTGAGCTTGAATTTCCTTCATTCCCCAGCAGCCTGTCGTCAATAAAAGTTGACAGCCAATTACCATGACTGCAATTAGCTTTCTCATTTGTCCGACCCCTTTTGCGATTCATTATCACTGGATTGCAGAGCTTGATTCCGCTGCCTTAACATCCCATACGGAAGCTTGAATAAGACTTTTAAAATGTCCGATTTATTTGGTTTGGAAAATGGATTCACAAAAGGCTGTCCGAAACTTTCCAAGGAAACCACAACAATCAAGATAAGAAATATTCCCATGAAGAATCCAAACAAGCCTAGAAATGCTGAACATGCAAATATGAATAACCTTATAAGAACAATATTCCCAGCGATATTCTGATTGATTAGGGTATAGCTTGAGAGAACTGTAACAGCTATTACTACGAGCATGGAGGGTGAAGTCAGCCCTGCCCGAATCGCTGCATCACCTATAATCAATCCACCCAATACAGAAACCGTCGGACCAACAGCTTTTGGCAGGCGAAGACCGGCTTCCTTAAATAGTTCAAATAATATGATCATTACGAATGCCTCCAAAGAAGCAGGTATGGGCAAGCCCTGTCTCGTGATTGAAATCGTCGCAAGAAGCGAAAAGGGAATTTGATCGAATTGATAGGTAACCAACGCTATAAAAAATCCCGGTAACGTAACCGTTACAAATAATGAGACTACACGAATGATGCGCATAAAACTAATGTAAAAAAAGCTTGCATGTGCGTCATCGGCAGCATAAAGTAACTGATTAATACTCGTTGGTCCGATCAAGCTTGTGGGATTCCCGTCTACCAGGATGGCAAAGCGCCCTTGATTCAAGGATTCAACAACATAATCCGGTCGACCGATATACTCCATTAAGGGGAAAATGGAAAATTGAGTATCATATAAGAGTTCTTCAACTTGGTAACTGCTGACTATGATATCAGCCTTTAATGAATCCAATCGTTTTTTAACATCCAAAAGAATCGAGGGATTGATAATGTCATCAATATATAGCAGCAATATTTTAGTTTTACTTCGTTTCCCGATTGTATATTCTATACATTTAAGTGATGCCGTTTTTAACCTCTGGCGAATTAAAGACATGTTATCCGCTATATTCTCAACGAATCCATCCCTAGGTCCCCGAATGGAAGATTCTATATTGGATTCTTCCGGACTGCGCTTAGGGGAATTAGCTAATGGGGTATGGTAAATTTCGTTGGAAGATTCATTAATAATGATCAGGTCTCCTGAAAAAAGAATGCTTTCTACTCCGCCTTTTAAATCGGAGCCCTTTTTAAGCGTACTGATCTCCATGATATTGCTTAATTGATCAATTGTTAATTCGCCATTTTCTTGAACCGCTTTAGATATTGTAGGCAGAATCACTTCATTGATGAATGGCATATCCACTAAGTTTGGCGCATATAAAAAACCCAACAAATAACGACCTTCATTATCAAAAGTTTTTGTTCTTAAAACAACATCGGAAGAATGTTCGAACCATTTTCGGATTTGGTCAATACAAGAAGGAGGACCATTCAAATTTCCCTTCTTCATAATGTTTCACCTTTTCCTTTTCCCTTTTTAAAAATAATAAATAACAGTATAATTGCAGCACTAAAAAGAAACAGACTGCTTATTGGAAAGAAATATTTGTATATAAAATTAAAAAATGAAGTAGCATCCCAATGGATTAGCGTTCCAATAACAATTAACAAATATAGTGAAAGCAGGATCCACTTCTGATGTTTTGAATTCGAGATTAACTTATAGCCTATAAATAAACATAAACTTATTCGGATCATGGCACCTGAAAGCCATTGGAAAATGGAAAGGAAATCGAGTCGAGTAATATAATAGCCAAATCTTAGCAACTTCCACTGTTCGTAAGCCGGATTCCTCATTTTCACAGCTTCCACAGAACCAAATTCTGCCATCGCTCCCATGAGGGGGCCTAACGTCAGCATCATGAGGATAATACCAACCAGTAAAAGCCACTTGGCTTTTAGCTTGTTTTTCAAGTAAGGAGTTAAAAATAAAAAAACGATGATTTCTAAATATCCTGCACTCGTATACAGCATTCCATTTAGTGTATGGCGATACCCGCTTTCAAATATCGGGAACAATAATTCGTAATTCTTATTACTCGTGTTCCCCAGCCCCACGAATATCCCCAAAATAGTGACGACCGGAAGAAATAGGAGAGCCAAAGTACTTATGGTGCGTATTCCTTTATAACTTGCAAAAATACAAATAAAAGTGAATAGGCTGACGACTACGATGTTTGGTATGTCATGAGTATAATTAGCTTTTGCCCAAATCAATGTGAATTTAACGGTAATGAATGCGTTAATTATAAAGTACAAGCCAAATGCTATCGTGAAAATATATGTAACAAAAGGTGTAGACCATTTTTTCAGAAAAGAGATTATATCTTCTTTATCTAGTTTTTTATAAATATAAAAAATAAATAGTGTCCAAACGATACATGGAACAACACTTATTATGACACTTATCCATCCGTCGCGTTGAGATGCGGATAAGATATTGGGAAGGAGCAGGACATGTACCATGAACCCTGTATTCATGATGATTAAAACATAGATGTGTAAAGCCTGAATGACCTTTTGATCCATAATACCCCCCCATTAATTACATGTTTAAAAGTAATTTCCCCTTTTAAAAATTTATTTATGTAAAAACTTTCCCACAACACGGGAAATTGCTTCGGGGCTGTATAGCTTTCAACTCTCTAACAGCGTGGTCATTCAATGGCGGAGGCAAAAAAATAAGAGGCAGCTGCAAGCTGCCTCATTGTTTTATTTCTACATATATTTAAAAACTGCCTGTGTTGACTTTCTCTGGACGGACGACTGGTTCGGATAATTTCTTACCTTCTTCATTAAGAACATCTGCGCTGCCCTGCACTTGCACTTCAACGCTTTCAATTCCTTTCTGTTCCGTCAAGGAAAGGACCAAGGCATCAAGGACCTCCTGTGATACCTTTTTCTCTTTAAAGCTTCCAAGGATATTTTCGTTAAAATTCAGGCTGACCTTACCTTCTGCCACTTTAGGCTCGTCAAGTAAAGCTACATCACTCATGAACCCTGTTTGCAGGTTAGAACCTGAAGGACCCTTCGTTAATTCCTGAATGACTGCTGTTACATTATCAGACACCGTTTCGCTGATCCTGCGCGTCACCGGAACATAATAAGTGTACTCCTCATCACCGCCTACATAATAAACGGTCAGTGCTTTGGTATTGGAAATGTCGACTACGTCACTCGTATCGATATTGATTCCTGACGACCTTGAGATATTTTCATCTATCGGTGTGCCATTGACCGGCATTTCGGAAATATCTTCCCCATTGATTCTCATTTGGATTTTATCGACCGAGTCGAATTGTGTCAGGGTCCATGTGATGGCTTGAAGGATTTTAAGTTCATCCTCTTTCTGATAGTTTTTGAATTCCGGCGAAAAGTCCGCCACAGCCACCCCGTCTTTAATGTTCACGCTTATTTGGGTATCGGCAGGAATGACGGCCCTGAATCCATTCGGAAGTTTATCCGTGACTGGTCCGTTATTGACAAGGTAATCAAGGGCTTGTTTAGCGACAGCTTCCGATTTAGGAAGTTCCAATGTCTGTGGAACCACATACCCGCTTTTATCAATTAAATATAACTCCGTCTTCACCGTTTTCGATTCCACAGCGCCTTCTTCTCCCTCAGTCGCTGGCTTTTCCTCACCATTCGTTTCTGTTTCTTTTAATGAAGATTCATCCTCGACTAATGAAACATCCTTCGGGGGATCAATTTCCTTTTTCTCTTCACCGCCAAATAATCCGCAGCCTGAAAGCCAAAAAGAAGATGCCAGAATGGTCACAGCCATTGTTACTTTTGATTTATTGGACATAAAATCACTCCTAGGACAGTTTGTACTCCTATTTATACGAGCCCTAGGGGAAAATAGACCAATTATTTTTCCCTCCGATAATGGAGCTGGGCAATTTGCCTGTACTGATGCATCTTTTTTAGCTTCATTAGGATTTGGGGAGACTTCCTCAATGGAACAATCGACTCCCATCCCCAAGTATAATCGGAATGATGGATAGGGTCATTTCATCCACCTGCGGGGAAAACGAGTGCCTCATGCTCCAATCAACGGCCAAAAGTACAAGCAAAAAAAACTGCAGACAAACTCCATTTTCATCGAGTATGTCTACAGTCTGAAACTTCCAAATGGAAGTCTTATAAGTGATCGATTTTAATTGTTTCGATGGTATTGGCATGAATACCGAGCCAGCTCGATGCGATGGAACCAAACATATCTCTTGAACCGGTTGTATAAAAGCGATGAACTGGACGGAGCTTGCTTTTATTGATTAATTTATAGTAATCCAAAATGACACTTGCCTCCCGGGCCGTCTCTTCGCCAGAGGAAATGACTTGTACTTCATCCCCCATATAGGAAGAGATTACAGGCCCCAGCAGTGGATAATGGGTACAGCCAAGGATCAGTGTATCGATCTTCGTTTTCTTCAACGGGTTCAAGGTTTGTGCCACGACCCGATTGACGATCCCCCCTTGAAACTCCCCGCTTTCTACGATCGGGACAAATTTCGGGCATGCTAAACTATCTACTTTCACATCGGAATTGATGGAAGCAAGTGCATCGTCATAAGCTTTGCTTTTTACCGTGCCTTCCGTACCGATAACTCCAATATGCAAGGAATCAGAAACTTTCAATGCCGCCCTTGCCCCTGGGTGTATGACACCCAACACAGGAATCGGAAGTATAGCCCTGATTTCATCCAATACAGCTGCAGTCGCTGTATTGCAAGCGATGATCAGCATTTTTATATCCTTCTTCATCAAAAATCTCGTCATTTGCCATGTAAAGGTTTGGACATCTTTTTTTGTCCTCGGCCCATATGGGCATCTTGCTGTATCACCTAAGTAAATTATATTTTCATTTGGAAGCTGACGCATGACTTCTTTAGCTACTGTCAAGCCGCCTACTCCCGAATCAATGATGCCTATCGGTTGTTTCAAAAAACTCGCCTCATTTTTCTTTCATTTCTTGATGTAGTTTTACTAGAATCCCTTTGAGGGATATGATGTCAGATTCGTTAAAATTGACTAACACGCCACTCAAGTACTGCTTCCGTTTATTAATCACTTCTTCGATTATCCGTTCGCCTTCTTCAAGAAGGTGAATTCGAACCACACGCCGATCCTTTTCATCCCTTACACGCTGGACAAGCTGATGTTTCTCCATGCGGTCAATCAGGTCCGTCGTTGTACTGAAAGCGAGAAACATCTTCGTGGACAATTCGCCAATCGTCATGTCACCTGATTCAAAAAGCCATTGCAAAGCCACGAATTGAGGAATGGTAATTTTATAATCATGGAGAATTTCTCTTCCCCTTTGCTTAAGCCATGATGATACATAGCGCAATTCCTTCTCGATATCGGCTACATATGCCGCCTGATTCTCTTCATCCATAAACACAGCTCCCCACTTCATGAAACTTATCATACTACCATTTTGGATGAAAGTGAAATGATTTTCAAGATTGATTGACTGGAATCATAATGAAACCCCGCCATAAAAATAAGCAGCATCCAAAGAAGTCAAAACACCAAGTTGTTTTGCCCTTCCTTATATGCTGCCAATGAACGGGAGAGAAATTATTTATAAGGCTTACGTATTAAGAGTTAACACATTAAAGCTTAAGTTCTCCCATACGAAGGAGTTCTATGACTGCCTGCGAACGTCCTTTAACTCCAAGCTTCTGCATCGCATTCGAAATATGGTTTCGAACTGTTTTTTCGCTAATAAACAATTCACCTGCGATTTCTTTTGTTGTTTTGTCTTGTACTAGTAACTCAAATACTTCTTTTTCTCTTTTGGTGAGTAATGGCTTATGAGTGAATTCGTTCTCCTTCAAGTAATGTTACCCTCCTTGCCTTCACCAGCATAAAACCCGGAGTGGGTGTCTATTTAGTCAAGATATAGTATGTCGGCTGGGGCAATGGAGTGACTCTTTTACTTGTCTAAATGGAAATATTTTCAGGAATGTTCCAGCACAGTATACAGCATCGAACGCTTCATGCCTTCCGTCCAAGGTACCGGCTTCCCTGTGGCCTTGGACACTTGCACAATCGTCCCCCTGCCCGTTAAACAAATGGAACCATCTTGTTTAGTCCCCATATAGTGTAGGTCCACTGAAGAATTTCCGATATGGTCAGCTTTCACATGGATTGTCAATTGATCATTGAAAAACATCTGCTTAAGGTAATCACACTGTAAATTGGCAACAACCGGCATCTCACCGCATTCAGCCGAGGTCCAATCCTTCATGAACCCCATACTGTTGAAATACTCAATCCGAGCTTCCTCAAAATAAGTAAAAGGAATCGTGTTATTCAAGTGCCCAAACATATCAGTTTCCGAAAAGCGGATCTTAATCTCATGTTTAAAAGAAAAATCATTGATCCACTCCGTAATATTATCGATATATGATATTTTGCCCAACTTGTGCACACCCTTTCTGAATTGAATGACTATTCACTCATTTTATAAGAAAACAACGATAATGAAAAGGATTTTCTATTGAAAGCAGGGTAAATTATCAAGCTCACTTCACAAATCCTTCACAGTTGGCCTGGTGCCGGATTTATACTTCAACCCCAGTTATCAATCGTTTATGATTCTCTCGATTCCCAACCAATTCTGTGTATGTAAAACAATGAAAAAAAGAACCCATATCATAAGATACAGGTTCTTTCATGTTCATGATTAAACTTCATCACTGCCGAAGAAGTTACGGAATTGTTGGATCGTAGTATCACGGTTCAACGCAGCAATCGAAGTCGTTAATGGAATGCCTTTAGGGCAAGACTGCACGCAGTTTTGTGAGTTACCGCAGTTTGCAAGTCCTCCATCACCCATGATCGTATTTAAACGTTCAGCTTTGTTCATTGCACCAGTTGGATGTGCGTTGAATAAACGAACTTGTGATAATGGTTGTGGCCCCATGAAGTCTGAATTGCTGTTTACGTTCGGACAAGCTTCCAAACATACACCGCAAGTCATACATTTAGATAACTCGTAAGCCCATTGACGTTTCTTTTCTGGCATACGCGGTCCTGGTCCAAGGTTGTACGTTCCATCGATTGGAATCCATGCTTTTACCTTTTTCAATGAGTCGAACATACGGCTGCGATCGACTTGCAGGTCACGAACAACAGGGAATGTACGCATTGGTGCTAGACGAACCGGCTGCTCCAATTGATCGATAAGAGCTGTACATGATTGTCTTGGTTTACCATTGATAACCATTGAACAAGCACCACATACCTCTTCAAGACAGTTCATGTCCCATGCGATTGCTGTAGTGTGCTTGCCTTGTACCGTTACTGGATTACGACGAATTTCCATTAGGGCGGAAATTACGTTCATATTCGGACGGTACGCTAATTCGAATTCCTCATCATAAGGAGCTGAATCCGGTGTATCTTGACGAGTGATTATAAAACGGACTGTTTTAGTCTCAGATTTAGTTTCAACCATTTTTTTGCTCCCCCTCTTTAGTGTTTCGTAGTGTAGTCACGTTTACGCGGTGCGATCAGTGATACATCTATGTCTTCATAATGGAATTCAGGTGCTTGATCCAAGCCTTTGAATGTTGCCATAGTAGTTTTCATGAATTCCTCATCATTACGTTCTGGGAAATCAGGTTTGTAATGCGCTCCGCGGCTTTCGTCACGGTTTAATGCACCAATTGTGATTACACGAGCCAATTGCATCATGTTTTGCAGCTGTCTAGTGAATGCAGCTCCTTGGTTACTCCATTTAGCCGTGTCATTGATGTTAATTTTCTTGTAACGTTCCATCAGCTCAAGAATCTTGTTATCCGTTTCTTTCAGCTTGTCATTGTAACGAACTACAGTAACATGCTGTGTCATCCACTCACCAAGTTCTTTGTGAAGGACGTACGCATTTTCGTTACCATCAAGAGACATGACTTCATTCCATTTCTCTTGTTCTTGTTTTTCGTACCCTTCATACAATGAAGAAGGAATGGATTCTGAAGTTTTAGCAAGGCCTTCAATATATTTAACGGCGTTCGGTCCAGCGACTGAACCACCATAGATTGCAGAAAGAAGTGAGTTGGCACCAAGACGGTTACCGCCATGTTGTGAATAATCGCACTCACCTGCAGCGAATAAACCTTTGATGTTAGTCATTTGGTCATAATCAACCCAAAGTCCGCCCATAGAATAGTGAACGGCAGGGAAAATTTTCATTGGAACTTTACGAGGATCTTCACCCATGAATTTCTCGTAGATTTCAATGATTCCGCCAAGTTTAATATCAAGTAATTTAGGATCTTTATGTGATAGATCCAGGTAAACCATGTTTTCACCATTAATGCCAAGCTTCATGTTCATACATACGTCGAAGATTTCACGAGTCGCGATATCACGAGGTACTAGATTACCATAAGCAGGGTATTTTTCTTCAAGGAAATACCAAGGTTTCCCGTCTTTATATGTCCAGATACGTCCACCTTCACCACGAGCGGATTCACTCATTAGACGAAGTTTGTCATCGCCAGGGATTGCTGTCGGGTGAATTTGAATGAACTCACCATTAGCATAATTAACACCTTGCTGATAAACGATGGAAGCTGCTGAGCCTGTATTGATCATTGAGTTGGTTGATTTACCGAAAATGATTCCAGGGCCGCCGCTCGCCATGATGACTGCGTCTCCAGGGAATGATTTGATTTCCATTGAAGTCAGGTTTTGAGCTACGATACCGCGTGCTGTTTGCTCATCATCGATAACAGCTCCAAGGAATTCCCAGCCTTCATATTTCGTTACAAGGCCTTCAACTTCATAACGGCGAACCTGCTCGTCCAATGCGTAAAGTAATTGCTGACCAGTTGTTGCACCAGCGAATGCTGTACGGCTATGTTGAGTACCACCGAAACGACGGAAATCAAGAAGACCTTCCGGAGTACGGTTGAACATAACACCCATACGGTCAAACATATGGATGATCGATGGTGCTGCTTCGCACATCGCTTTAACCGGCGGTTGGTTAGCCAAGAAATCTCCGCCATAAACTGTATCGTCGAAGTGGATATATGGAGAATCCCCTTCACCTTTTGTATTTACTGCCCCGTTGATTCCGCCTTGGGCACAAACTGAGTGAGAGCGTTTAACAGGCACTAAAGAAAATAAATCAACCTGTTGTCCCAGCTCTGCTGCTTTGATCGTAGCCATTAATCCAGCTAGACCTCCACCAACGATAACTATTTTACCTTTACCCAATTCTGTCACTCCCTTATTTCCATTAGCCAAGCTATGTTTTTCCTAATTCTTATAAATGAACTCTATCTTCTTATACGAATGCGAAAATTGCGCTGATTCCGATATAAGTAAGAAGAACGAAAACGATCAATGTAAAGTAAGTCATGATTCTTTGCGATCTTGGTGAAACTGTAAGACCCCAGCTCACAGCAAATGACCATAATCCATTAGCAAAGTGGAAGATTGCCGAGGTAACACCAACAATATAGAACACAAGCATGAATGGACTAGAGAAAATCTCTGCCATCATGTCAAAGTTAACTTCAGCACCCATAGCTGCTTGAATTCTAGTTGCCCATATATGCCAAACAAGGAAAATCAACGTTATGATTCCAGTTAGGCGTTGTAGCATGAACATCCAGTTACGGAAGAAACTAAATCTGCCTAAATTGTTTTTTGCTGTAAAGGCAATATAAATTCCGTACACAGCATGGAAAATGAGCGGTAGATAGATGACGACCCATTCTACCAGAATCTTCACGGGCGTATACTCAATTAAATGAACTGCCCCATTAAAAGTTTCTTCTCCTTTTGTTGCCATAAAGTTTACCGATAAATGAAAAATTAGGAATAGACCAATTGGAATTACTCCTAGAAGTGAATGAAGCCTGCGATTCCCAAACTCACGATTTTTTGCCACTAAGTGCCCCCCCTTAATTTGTGAAAAATCATGCAAAGATAAACTGGTGGCTACCTTTTATCTCCGCGTGAAAATACAGTATAGAGTCAAAAAACTCCTCTATACTTCCTTTACAATTATGTGACATGTCCATTTTACTCCTGACTTCTATGTGCGTCAAGAAAACGGATACAAGAAATCTCTTTTTCAGAATAGATTTTATTGGATTAAATTGGGTATTTTTTGATTGTCAAGATGATATTTTGAAGAAATTTCTAATTAAACTATTAATATCCCGGTATAATTTCTCATTTTTTTCCAATTGTTATTTAAATAAATAAAAAACAGTATAATTTGCAAAAGAAATACGTTTATAATAGATTTACAGAAAGAGGCGATAAATCATGAAAAAAAATATTGCTGCTGCGATAGAAGAAGAGATTCAAACTGAAGAAATTCAAACTGAAGAATTCCAAGTTCCAGCTTTCGGATACGAATTAATCAGAGAAGTTCTATTGAACGATATTCTCGGAAAAGACTCTAATCAAATCCTCTATTGGGCAGGTAAACAATTAGCAAGAAAATTCCCATTGAATGGCGATCAGGAAGTGATTGAATTTTTCCAAAGCGCTGGATGGGGCAATCTGGAAATCTTGAAGTATACGAAACACGAGATGGAATTATCCCTGACGGGTGAAATAATCAGCCGCCGCCTGGATTTACATCCTGATTGTCACTTTCAACTTGAAGCCGGTTTCCTTGCCGAGCAGTTTACACTGCAAAAAAAATTCCTCAGCGAATCAACGGAAGAAATCAAACGCCGCGCAAAAAAAGTGATATTCACCATCCAATGGGATCCAAGAGATCCAATCTAATGAGCCCTGAAAACAGACTTACCCTTTTTACCGGAAGTCTGTTTTTTATTGGACTCCTGACACTTAAGCTAGCACATTTGCATGCTGACCAAGTTTAAATGCCTCATGAAGGGATTCAACCGCCTTCACCATTTCCTTTTCATTGACGACGGTCGAAACTTTAATTTCCGATGTGCTGACCATTTTCACCTGGATGCCTGTATTGGCCATCACTTCAAACATTTCGGCAGCCACTCCCGGATTGGATACCATACCGGAACCGACGATGGACACTTTGGCCAACCCGCTCTCCGTTTCGACTCGGTCGAATCCCAATTGTTCTTTATTATTTTCCAGCACGATCAAGGCCGCTTCCGTATCTTCACTTTTTGTGGAAAAAGATAGATTGGTCGTATCCTCGGCAGTCATGCTTTGAATGATGATGTCCACATTGATCCGGTTTTTCGCAAGCGTCGTGAAGATCGTGGATAATGCACCAAGTGATTGGGGCAAACCATATATTGTGACCCTCGTAATACTGTCTTCAAAAGCAATGCCTCGTACAATTAAGTTTTCTTCCATAGTTGCTTCCTCCTCTATGATCGTACCTGATTCTCTCTCCATGCTTGAACGGACTTCAAGCGGAATTTGATAATTTTTTGCATATTCGACAGCCCTTGGGTGAAGGACGCCCGCCCCCAGGTTGGCAAGTTCCAGCATTTCATCGTAAGAAATGGATTGGAGTTTTCTCGCGCCTTTTATGTAGCGTGGGTCCGTTGTGAAAACACCCGTTACATCCGTATATATATCGCATCTATCCGCATTCAGCGCTGCAGCGATGGCAACCGCCGTCGTATCGGAACCGCCTCGCCCTAAGGTAGTGATTTCCCCATTTGCATCGTTACCCTGGAAACCGGCTACGACCACTATTTTCTTCTCCTGAAGCTGAGCTTGGATCCTCGTGGCATCGATGTTTAAAATCCGGGCATTCCCATGAACGGATTCCGTTTGCATGCCAGCCTGCCAGCCAGTATACGAAATGGCTTCATGTCCTTCTTCAATCAGTGCCATCGTTAACAGGGAAATCGTTACCTGTTCCCCAGTCGTCAAAAGCATATCCATTTCCCTCTTGCTCGGGGATCCGGAAATATCACGCGCCATGGAAACCAATTGGTCCGTTGTTTTCCCCATAGCTGAAACAACGACGACCACCTCATTTCCATTCTCCGCTTCCTCGATTACCCGATTGGCAACATTTTTGATTTTTTCTACGCTACCGACGGAGGTTCCGCCGAATTTTTGAACGATTAATGCCATCCTCATGCACCCTCTCTACTTTTTAGGCAATAAAAAAAGCAATGAGAAATATCTCATTGCTGTGGTCACATATCTAATACTGTAAACACAGTGAGATAGCTCTCCAGGGTATAAACCCTGACAATCCGCCATTTCTTAAATGTCGGACCAGGAGGACAAGGTATGAGTCTTGTCTTCCTTCGGCGGCGTCCCCTTTCAAAACCTTTCATGGAAGCTCATACTTCTCCAGGTTTTTACTCTTGAATTCCGCACCTCTATCAGCACTTTTAAGTTGTCTAGTTAAAAATTCCTTTTAATCATAGCATAGAGATTTATCGGTAGCAAGATTATTCTTGTAATTTTCTAACGATTCCCTCGGCTACCCCTTTTGGCATGCCAGCTTCCATGATTTCCTCGGCCGTCGCCTCTTTGATTTTCTTCAATGATCCAAAATGCCTTAATAATTGCTTCCTTCGCTTTTCCCCGACTCCTGGAATATCATCAAGCTGGGAGTGAACCGCATTTTTCCCGCGTAGCTGGCGATGAAACGTAATAGCGAACCGGTGCACTTCATCCTGAATTCTTTGCAATAGGTAAAATTCCTGGCTCCTTGAATCAAGAGGTACAAGTTCAAGCGGATTTCCGATCATCAATTGCGAGGTCCTATGCTTTTCATCCTTAATGAGGCCTGAAAGTGGAATATCCAAGCCTAATTCATTTTCCAGAATATCCCGTACTGCTTCGACATGTCCCTTTCCGCCATCAATGATGATCAAGTCCGGAAGCGGCAGCCCTTCTTTCAATACTCGTGAATATCTTCTTCTGACCACTTCACGCATCGATTCATAATCATCAGGTCCCCGGACCGTCTTGATCTTATATTTGCGGTACTCTCTTTTTTCCGGCTTCCCATCAATGAACACGACTAAAGCGGAAACGGGGTCACTTCCCTGGATATTGGAGTTATCGAAAGCTTCAATTCGATGCGGGGTGTAGATACCCAGTTGTTTCCCGAGGTTTTCCACCGCATTGATCGTTCTTTCTTCATCCCTTTCAATCAAAGAGAATTTTTCCTGAAGGGCGATGGAGGCATTTTTATTCGCCAATTTAAGCATGTCTTTTTTCGCTCCCCGTTTCGGGTGAATCGTTTTGACACCAAGCAGCCCTTCGGCCATTTCGGCATCCACAGATTCAGGCAGCAAGATTTCCTTTGGTTTAAAGTGGTTCGTAATCTCGTAAAACTGACCGAGGAATGTAAGAAGTTCCTGTTCCGGTTCATCGTAGACCGGAAAAAGCGAAACATCCCTTTCTATCAATTTACCCTGCCGGACAAAAAATACCTGAACGCACATCCAGCCTTTATCATAGGCAAAGCCAAATACATCCCTGTCGATGAAATCGGTCGTCATCATTTTCTGCTTTTCCATCGTAATATCGATGTGGGCAATCTTGTCACGGAACTCCTTGGCCCTCTCGAAATCGAGCTCTTCCGATGCCTCCAGCATTTTCTCAGTCAGTTCTTTTTTTATTTCAGTATGCCCGCCGTTCAAGAACCGGTTGATATCATCGACCATTTTTTTATATTCCTGTTCCTCTACATCATATACACATGGGGCAAGGCACTGGCCAAGGTGATAGTAGAGACAAACGCGATCCGGTAACGTATTGCATTTTCTTAGGGGATAGATGCGGTCGAGCAATTTTTTCGTTTCGTTAGCTGCAAATGCATTCGGATAAGGACCGAAATATTTCCCTTTGTCTTTTTTGACTTTTCGCGTAATGATTAGACGCGGGTGTCGTTCCGCAGTCAGCTTGATGAAAGGATACGTCTTATCATCCTTTAGCATGACATTATATTTTGGGTCATGTTTTTTGATTAAGTTCAACTCTAAAATAAGAGCCTCGATATTGGAAGAGGTGACGATGTATTCGAAATCCTCAATCTCGTTCACGAGTCGAAATGTTTTCCCATCATGAGATCCCGTAAAATAAGAACGGACACGATTTTTCAACACTTTCGCTTTGCCTACATATATGATCGTTCCCTGACGATCTTTCATTAAATAACAACCAGGTTGATCGGGAAGAAGGGCAAGTTTATTCTTTATTTGTTGATTCATGCATTCAGCCTCCTGTTCTCCCATTTTTACAATCATTATATATCAAGATAGCGAAAAAAGCTTCAAGTCCGCAGACTTGAAGCTTTTTTTAGCTAACTTACTATTACGCGTGTTTTGCAATAAGTTCAGCAAGTGCTTCTTTAGGTTGGAAACCAACAACCTTATCGACCACTTCACCGTCTTTAAGGACGATTAATGTCGGGATGCTCATCACACCGAATTTTCCAGCTGTTTCTTGGTTTTCATCTACATCCACTTTTACGATTTTTGCTGTATCGCCAATTTCAGTATCAAGCTCTTGAAGAACAGGAGCGATCATTTTACAAGGTCCACACCATGGAGCCCAAAAGTCTACAAGAACGACACCTTCGCTAGTATCTGTTGTGAAAGTTTGGTCAGTTGCATTTACAATAGCCATATATATTTCCTCCTCAAATTTACTCAAATAACTAAAAACAGTATACCACTGTTGCTCAAATCGATGCTAATATTTTGCTTCAGTGGTAGGATGTCCAAAAAAAGAGTAATTATGCAGGCCAAAAACCCTCCCCAGTAGCGCAAATAAAGGGGCAAGACATGTATCGGCTTATGCCGAATGTCTTGCCCCTCATCTGTATTATTTCTTTTACGCGTTAACTTTAAGTTTTTTGAATTCTTCCGTAAGCAATGGGACGACTTCGAAAAGATCTCCGACAATTCCATAATCAGCCACATTGAATATATTAGCTTCCGGGTCTTTATTGATGGCAACGATAACCTTGGAGTTGGACATTCCCGCTAAATGCTGGATCGCACCGGAAATTCCGCAGGCGATATAAAGGTCAGGTGTTACGACTTTACCCGTTTGCCCGATTTGTAATGAGTAATCGCAATAGTCTGCATCACATGCTCCGCGGGAAGCTCCTACCGCTCCGCCAAGAACCTGTGCCAGTTCCTTTAATGGTTCAAAACCATCTTCACTTTTCACGCCACGGCCACCCGCGATGATTACTTTCGCTTCTGAAAGGTCGACCCCTTCACTGGCTTTTCTAACAACATCCTTAATGATTGTCCGTAAGTCCTTAATATCCACACTTAATGTAGAAACATCACCAGAACGGGACTCATCTTTCGCTAATGGTTCGATATTGTTCGGACGGATTGTCGCGAAAATCACGCCAGCTGTAACAATTTTCTTTTCAAACGCTTTACCAGAATATATCGGGCGGGTGAAAACGATATTTCCGCCTTCTTCTTCAATGGATGTAACGTCGGAAATCAATCCTGATTCAAGTTTTCCAGCCAATTTAGGTGCAAGGTCTTTTCCTAAGGCCGTATGTCCAAAGAAAATCCCTTCCGGCTTTTCCTGCTCGATGACGGCAAGCAAGCTTTGTGCATATCCATCTGAAGTATATTGTTTCAATTGATCATTTTCGACTGCAATAACCCGGTCTGCGCCATACTGGATCAATTCATTACCGAAATTCTGAACGCTGTCACCAACTAAAACACCAACGATTTCCCCGCCATCCGCAGCAAGCTTAGCCGCACCGATAGCTTCAAATGATACATTTCTTAGTGAACCATCACGAACTTCGCCCAATACAAGAAACTTTCTAGCCATTTATAAAAACCTCCTGTGCTCTATTTTTCTTTTTGTCGTGTGTTGTTGTTTTGAAAAGTACCGTTTCGATTAAATCACTTTTGCTTCACTGCGTAATAATTGAACAAGCTCGGTAACTTGAGCACTGATTTCCCCGTCCAAAACTTTTCCAGCTTCTTTTTTAGCAGGAAGGTAAATTTCAATCGTTTTTGTTTTGGCCTCAACATCGTCTTCTTCCAAATCCAGGTCATCCAATTCCAATTCTTCAAGCGGTTTTTTCTTTGCCTTCATGATTCCTGGCAATGAAGGATAACGTGGCTCATTTAGCCCTTGTTGCGCTGTCACCAATAATGGAAGAGAGGCTTCGATCGTTTCAGAGTCCCCTTCGACATCACGGATAACGCTTACATTTCCATTTTCTATGTCCAATTTAGTAATGGTTGTAATATAAGGAATCTCCAAAATTTCGGCAACGCGTGGTCCCACTTGACCGGAGCCGCCATCGATTGCAACGTTCCCTGCAATGATTAGATCGGCGTTTTTATCTTTTAAGTATTCGCCAATAATTTTGGCAGTCGTGAATTGGTCGCCATTTTCTATGTCGTCTTCTATATTTATCAATACAGCTTTGTCAGCACCCATTGCCAGCGCTGTACGTAATTGCTTTTCAGCCTCTTCCGTTCCGACAGAAATAACCGTTACTTCGCCGCCTTGTGCATCACGCACCTGGATTGCTTCTTCAACTGCATACTCATCGTATGGATTAATGATGAATTCTGCTCCATCCTCATTGATTTTCCCGTTGGATAGTGTAATTTTTTCTTCTGTATCAAATGTTCTTTTCAGCAGTACATAAATGTTCACGATAATACCTCCCGAATAATTTGAGTTTTGAAGATTATGAATTTTATTGATATATAGTAATGTTCTACAGATTTCACCAAAATCCTGCATGATATATAAAAATAGTTATTTAAACCGAAACATCATTTCCCTTTGAATACAGCTTCCCTTTTTTCAATGAAAGCGGCGATTCCTTCTTGTGCATCAGCAGTATCGAAAGCCTGGCCGAAGAGGGCAGCTTCCCTTTCCACACCTTTATGGTAGGAATCATGCTTGGAATAATTCAATAACTCAATGGCCGACTTTAATGCCAGTGGGCTCTTCTTGGCAATTTTATTGGCTAGATCCTTAGCTTTTGGAATCAGTTCTTCATCCGTGTAGGCATGATTCGCCAATCCGCATTGCACAGCTTGGGTGCCTGAAATCGGTTCACTTGTAAACAGCATTTCAGCTGCCTTTGCCATGCCTACGTAACGGGGAAGACGTTGGGTCCCAGCAAACCCGGGGATTAAGCCCAACTGCAGCTCAGGCAAACCAAGTTTAGCTTTTTCGGTGACTAGGCGGATGTGGCAGGCCATAGCCAGCTCCAATCCTCCGCCAAGCGCCGCTCCATGGATGGCTGCAATGACCGGTTTTGGAAAAGATTCGATTTTCTCAAATACAGATTGACCATTCTTGGTCAGCTTCTCGAAGGCTTTCCCGTTTTTCACTTCCGTAAACTCTTTAATGTCCGCTCCTGCAGAGAAGAATCTTCCTTCACCATGAAGAAGGACAACCCGTACGGCTTCGTCTTTCTCAATTTGATCGAATGCCTGTGAAAGCTCTCCGATGATAGCCGAAGAAAGTGCATTTGCTGGTGCATGATCAATCGTTATAAAAGCCACATGATTTTCGACAGAAAGCTTAAGATATTCCATATCAATCCCTCCAGGCATGCTAGTCAAACTTTTTTGAAAATTCTATATGTATCACTTCCAGTTAAAGCCAGAAGCAGAATTAACCGATTCTTTCGAGGATGGCTAGCCATCCTCTATTTAAATCGTTAACTTTTCAGGCCACAGCCGCCAATCAGCAGGCGGTGAACGTCTGGTGCAAGGTCAGGAAGCGAATACTTTTGCTCATTCATGACCCAAGTCGTCACAGTTTCATCAATCGTTCCAAAAATCATCTGCCTGGCAAGTAAATTATTTAAATCAGGCAGGAATTCGCCGTTCTCTTTTCCTTCTATAATGATCTGATCGATTAAATTTAAATACCCTCTTAACACATCATTAATCCTAAGGCGCAATTCTTTATTCGACTGTCTTAATTCCAACTGAGTGACAATTGCTAAATTCACGTCTTCTGAAAGGTTTTTAAAATGTTTTTGGATGAGCACATGCAGTTTTTCCGAAGCAGTGCTCTTTCCTTTTATCTCTTCTTCGATCTGTTCCACAAAATAGCCCATCTTTTCATGGAATAATGATATTAAGATATCTTCTTTATTTTTAAAATAAAGATATATGGTGCCATCCGCTACGCCTGCCTGCTTGGCGATTTTGGATACTTGGGCTTGATAGTAACCGTTTTGGGCAATGACAATAACGGCCGCATCAATAATTTGATTATACTTTGGTCTGTTGCTTTTCACTGGATGTCCCCTTTCAGAAAAATGAATGAACCATCATTCATATTTCTATCATAAAATGATGACCCTTTACTGTCAAGCAAAAACTTATTTAAGGATCCCTACATTCCACTTCTGTTCATTGTACAGTCACCATCCATAGCTTGTCCAGCTGTTCTGCAAAACGGAGCCCTCTTCCGCTGCTCCGTTAAAAGGGGGTGCTTGTTTAAGCTTCTTTTCTTTCCTCGGATATTTTTTTCTTTTCTTCCTCGATAAGAACTCTTCTCAGGATCTTCCCTATCGTCGTTTTAGGAAGTTCATCCCTGAATTCATAGCTTCGCGGCACCTTATACGAAGCCAGGTTCTTTCTGGCAAATTCATTCAATTCCTCTTCAGTGACCCTGGCATTTTTTTTCAGGACGACATAGGCCTTGACGGTCTCTCCTCGATAAGGGTCAGGGATGCCAGCTACAACTACTTCCTGTATGGCCTCATGCTCGTATAGCACCTCTTCCACCTCACGTGGGTATATATTGAAACCGCCTGCAATGATTGTATCCTTTTTCCTCTCGACGACATAAAAGAACCCCTGCTCATCCATATAACCCAGATCGCCAGTAAGCAGCCAGCCATTTTTAAAGGTTTTTTCAGTTTCATCCGGACGGTTCCAATAACCTTTCATTACCTGTGGTCCTTTTATGGCAATCTCGCCTATTTCATTCGGAGGGAGCTCTTCATAGGATTCCAGGGACAGGATCGCCGAGTCAGTGTCCGGCCACGGCAGTCCAACGCTACCTTTTACACGCGGCTGATCCCAAATGAAATTAGCATGTGTCACAGGTGAGGTTTCTGAAAGTCCATAGCCTTCAACAAGCTTCCCGCCGGTAATTTTCTCAAACTGCTCTTGAACCTCTAAGGGCAATGATGCAGAACCGCTAATACAGGCATTGATGGAAGAAAGATCATATTTAGCGATATCCGGATGGTTCAAGAGGCCGATATACATCGTTGGCGCTCCTGGAAACATGGTCGGTTTCTGTTTTTGGATGGTTTTAAGCGTCGCTTCGACATCAAACTTTGGCATGATGATCATGGTGTTCCCTTCCATGACAGAAAGAACCAAGACCGTAGTCATACCGTACACATGGAAGAAAGGCAGAATCGCAAGGATCCTTTCCTCACCGCGCTTATTTTTATAAAGCCATGCATTACACATTTTCGTATTTGCCAGCAAGTTCTTATGGGTAAGCATCACCCCTTTGGGAAAGCCTGTAGTCCCACCTGTATATTGTAAAAGGGCAAGGTCATTATCCACATCGATCGGCACAGTGACTTCTTCAGTGATCTTTCTTTTCATGATTTCGGAAAATAAATGATGATTCCCTTCATGCTCCACATTGATGACAATGCCGTATTGCTTTTTTTGAATAAAAGGATAGATAAGATTTTTCGGAAATGGCAAATATTCCTTGATAGCGGTTACAATTATATGTTCAATATCCGTTCTTGATGCCACTGCAGAAACACGGGGAAATAAAATATCCATCGCCAAAATCATTTTCGCTCCGGAATCTTTCATTTGATATTCTAATTCACGTTCAGTATAGGTTGGGTTCGTTTGAACCACGACTCCTCCGGCCATCAATATCCCAAAAAAGCTTATGACACCTTGAGGGCAGTTAGGAAGCATGACGGCAACGCGTTCACCTTTTTGAAGTCCGATACTTTTTAAATAGGCTGCAAACTTTAAAGCAGATTCATGCACTTCCCGGAAAGTTAATTCTTTTCCCTGGAAATGAATCGATACTTTATCAGGGAATTCTTCGGCTGATTCCTTCAAAAAAGAATAAAGAGGTTTATCTTCATACGACAAAACAGCGGGTATCTGTTCCGGATAAATAGCTTGCCATGGCTTATTGCTCATTTGCCCCCTCCTTCTGAATATTCTCAATACTCTTAATCATTATAATACAATCGGGATTTTCTTACAATTGCCGAATTTCAGAGTATAAAGACCTTACGATGAGAAGCAGGATAGTAAATATATCCTATACCAACCACAGGGAATATTGGATGGCAGACTGAAGACGAATTAGAGAAGAAGAGCCAGTTTCCCTACAATATTTCTTTAAAAAAGTTCCAGTGATTGGAACGTAAGGTACGAGACTCCTGCGGGAAAA